>NZ_CAKMJU010000035.1:0-2135 GCF_927416815.1 uncultured Acetobacterium sp.
AATTCAATTTTTATAAAAGGTTTGAGAATGACTGATAAATTGACGGCGGCAGTTACTTTCGCCGCTGTCAATTTTATCAGATTTTCAAAATTTTTAGTGGAGGGAATAACAAAGAAACCATCCTTACAATATTGCAGGCTAGATTGGCCATGGTAATATGAATTTTTGCGCCACGGAGTTTGATATACCGGCACCGTCGCAAACCGTGATTTCTGACCATTGTAGCAAACCGTCTTTCTATTTTGTAACGCTTATTGTAAGCAATAGTGAATTCTGGCGCTGCGACTCTGGCTTTGTCGGTTAACACCGCATCATGGCGTAAATAAACCGTTACATGTCTGCTTTTCTGGTGGTATTTACCATTTTTCAGGCGGTAAATACATTGCTCAATGAGTGGACACTGACTGCAATCTTTAGTGTTGAATTGAAACTCTTTCATATCCCGATTGTGAGCTTTTTCGTGTTTGATTTTAAAAATTTCGGTGCTTTTGCCATTGGGACAAGTAACTGTTTTGAAATCATCAGAAAAAATAAAATCTTTCATTTTGAAGTAGTCATTTTCTCGAGTGGATTCCTCGTAAAAGGCGATATTGCTGATGATTTTATTATCTTTAAGAAAGGCTCTATTTTCAGTTTCGCCATAAGCCTTATCCGCTGAAAGCTCTTTTGGTTTTAAACCAACTTGTGTTTCGGTCTTTTGAATTAGTTCCTTCAGCTTTTTTCCGTCACCGACGTTAAATGGTGTTTGGGATGATGCCAGGATGATTTCGCTGTCTTCATCGATGATGATATGATTTTTATAGCCCTTCTTAACATTCCCAACAGATTTATGAGCAACCCGTGCATCCGGATCGACAATACTCACGATCTTATCCTTTTTGTTATTGGTATATTGATCCAGTAAGTCATAGCACAGACCAAAAGCTTCCAGATATTTCTGGTTGTGTTGTAACTCATCATAGGTTTTGATATAGAGTTTATCCAAATAGTTCTGGGTGATTTCAAAATGTTTTCGCCAGTTGACTTTTTCTGACGTTTCATAAGCCTGATCCAGCTCTGATTCAATCGCTGCTGCTATTTCAGCTGCCAGTGGTTCATTGAATTCTGTCACTGCCTGGATTACTTTATTGAAAGCAATTCTTGCCAGCTTTTTTATTGAAGGGTAATTGACATTGGCGGCTACATCGGTGGAATCGATAATAAAACGATTCGTCCGGATGAGATCTTTTTCGATACATTTTTTGACAATTTCAGTGAAAAAGGCTTCAAAATGCTCTTCTGTTAAACGCTGAACGCGAAAGAAACTGATTGTGGTGTCATCGGGAACCGTGTCGTTGATACCTAGATTTAAAAACCATCGGAACACAATGTCTGTTTGAATTCGTTTTACAACTTCGACATCGGAAAGTCGATACAAGTATTCCAGAAGAAATATTTTAACCAGCATGACCGGATCTTTCGAACCACGACCAATTGAACTATATTGATCTTTTACCAAGTCATAAATGAATGAAAAATCGATGATTGAATCAATTTTTATTAGCAGGTGATCCTTGGGTACCAACTTCTCAAATATGATATGATCAAACATATCTAATTGTGGTCTATTTTTCTTTAGCATAATCTGAAACCCCCTTATAGCAACGTTTTATATGATTTCTTTATACCCGTTATTGGCTATTTTAGTTGCTATTCTGGGTTAGTTGATCAATAAAGTTTGTTGTGACATTAGAGTAAGCATATTTATTCGTGTTATTGTATAGATTTACAGGTACCTTCGTTTTTCGGAGGTTTCCCTGTCACTTAACATATTCAACTTAACTTATTGGTCTGGGTTTTGAATATGGAATTAGTCATAGGGTCGCTGTTATTGTCTGCAAAAGTTATCATAGTGGGTGACGCCAAGGGATTTATGAAATGAACGACGAATTGACAGAAAATTAGAAAGGAGCCAAAATGGATAAAACGAATAACATCATCCTGGCCCGGATCAGCAAATCGGGGTTAAGCTCAGATAGCTCCGCATAAGGAAAGATGCGATTTTCAGTATAAGACCCCTGCTTGCGGTTATACAAACACTTAAACGACACCTTTTATCTGGAAGGGGATCGGCGGATTAGCCTGCGGGACAAGCT
>NZ_CAKMJU010000036.1:0-3338 GCF_927416815.1 uncultured Acetobacterium sp.
TGTTTTTGACCTGTTGAAGGGTCAAAAAATTGCTCTGGTTGCATGTCCTCCAATTGCTCTGTATAATGTCATTATCACAGAGAAAGGAAAGACCCCAAGGAACCTATCTTAGCAGGACAAGCGTTCCGAGGGGTCAACCAACATGATTATTATAGCAAACTATACGTTGGACTACAACGAGGAACACGCTTTTTTTACACAGTGAGTCATGAAATGCCAGGCATCTGCCCGATATGCGGTGGCAAGCTCAATTACCGGGATAATCGGTTGCGGATTTTCAAAGAGTATGGCGGTGATAAAAAGAGGCTGTTGATTCGTCGTCTTAAATGCAAATGCGGAAAGCTGCATCACGAAATCCCAGATTTTCTGGTGCCACATAAGCACTACACCAATGAAGTGCTTGAAAATGTGCTGGATGACGTATCCACACCAGCGGATCTGTCTAGCGAAGACTACCCCTGCGAGATTACCATGAAACGTTGGAAAGACTGGCTTTCAAGGAACCGCTATCAGATTGAGGGGATGCTTCGAACCATCGGTTATAAGCTGCCTGGATTTACTGTAACACTTCTGAAATCCAGGATTTCATTACTCACAGGCCTGCGGGAAAGCGGGAGCGATTGGCTGGCAACCATCCACCGTCTGATTTATAACTGCGGATTGCGTTTAATCCCTTAAACGGGAGGCGCGGCATGCACCTGATTTGTTTTGCTGTCATTGGTATGGCCATGCTATGATGCGCAAAAAAGGAGGTGCTTGTTTATGACAAAACAGAGCAACACCATTGACGACTGGAAAGAGCAACTAGCCTTACAGCGTCATGAAATCATTACCCCCCTGTTGGATGATTCCCTGGATCCTCAGAAAAAACAGCTGTTAAGGGTTCGGCAGGCCCAAAAGTACGGACTTTCGACCCGGACGATCAGCCGTTATGAGGCGGCCTATTTAAGCGGAGGCTTTTCCGGTTTAAAGCCAAAATCCCGGGATAAACGGCCATCAACAGAACTGCCAGAAAACTTCGAAGCCCTGATACAGGAAGCGATTCTCCTAAAAAGAGAGGTCCCCTCCCGAAGCATCAATCAGATTATTCTGATTCTGGAAATGGAGGAACGGGTCCCACCCGGAGTACTCAAACGATCAACCCTTCAGCGCCATCTATTTCAGTCCGGGTTTGGTAAAAAACAGATGAAAAAGTATGTTGAAGCCAAAGTCACGTCATCGGGACGGTTTGCCAAACCCCACCGGATGATGCTTCTCCAGGCCGATATCAAATATGCCTTGAAGCTGCCCATTGGCAGGAATGGCAAAATGATCCAGACCTATTTATCAGCCGCCATTGATGACTGTACCCGCTATGTCGTTGCCTCCGGCTTTTATGCCCATCAGGAGGCGACCATTGTGGAAGATACCCTGCATCAGGCGATTTTAAAATGCGGAAAACCGGCGGCACTTTATGTTGACAATGGCAAGCAATATACGTCGCTACAACTCACTAAAATATGTGCAAAGCTTGGTATTCGTTTGATGCATTGCAAACCATACGTTGCTAAAAGTAAGGGTAAGATCGAAAAATTCAATCATTTCGTCAATGCCTTCATTGCTGAAGCCAAAGCGGCCAGAATAAAAACCCTGGAGGCATTAAACCACCTGTGGCGGGTCTGGCTGGAAGCCTATTATCATGATAAACCCCATGATGCCCTGGGCGATGGAGTAAGCCCAAAAATGGCCTTTAATCGGGACAGCCGCAGCCTGACCTTTCTGGATGTTAATCTGGTTGCCGAAGCCTTTCTTCATCATGAGCAGCGGCGAGTTGATAAGAGTGGTTGCATCAGCTTTAAAGGGCGTAAATACGAGGTGGGCCTGAGTCTGATTGGCGCAACGGTTACCATCGCTTTTGATCCCCTGCAGGATGAAACCCTGACCATCACCTATCGTGACATGGCGGCCTTTGAATCAAAACCCCTGGCGATTGGTGAGTTCTGCAGGAAAACGCCCAAAGTCCCGGAACATCTGTTGCCGACAGAGCCGGAAAGCTCCCGCTTTTTGGATGGCCTGGAAAAGAAGTATGACCAGGAAAAACGTCAGGTCGCCAACGCCATCTCCTTTAACACCTATAAAAAGGCGGTGACGGATCATGTATGAATCGTTTTTTGATATGACTGGCACCCCTTTTGTCCGGGATATCCCGACCGATGTCCTGTATGAATCTCCCTATGTGGCGGAAATCCTGGGGCGGCTGTCTTATGCTGCTGATCGTCAGTTGTTTGCTGTTCTGACCGCCGATCCGGGATGCGGCAAGTCCACCATTATCCGGAAATTTACCCAATCCCTTCCCGGGGATGGTTATGTCCTGCTCTACCTGTCGGATTCCAAACTGACACCCCGCTGGTTTTATAAAGGACTCCTCGATCAGCTGGGGATCGAATCCAAATTTTACCGCGGCGATGCCAAAAGACAGCTGCACAAAGAAATCGAGATTATCCGCGGGGTACAGAAGAAAAAAGTCGTCTGTGTGCTGGATGAAGCGCATCTGCTGGATAAAGAAACCCTGGAAGAATTTCGTTTTTTGCTTAACTTCAGGTTTGATTCAATGAGCCCGATGTCACTGATTCTCGTCGGTCAGTCCGATCTCTGGGAAAAACTCAAACTCCAGCGTTATGCCGCCATCCGGCAGCGGGTCGATCTGAATTGTGTGCTGCCACATCTGGATGGCGCACAAACCGCCACCTATATCCAGTGTCACCTTGACTATGCTGGTTGTGACCACGAACTTTTTACCGATAAGGCGATGGATGAGATTTATCGCTGTTCCACCGGAACCATGCGGATTATTAACCGGATTTGTGAAAAGTCTCTGATGTACGCCTGTCAGCAACGGCTTGTCTTCTTGTGCGGCACTTGCATAAGACTTTGCCACCGAAGTTCCATCCGCTTCGGGATCTGTCAGGTAGGAACCGGCAAGACGTCGACCTTCATTGACCAGGCCTACGCTGACCAGAGTGCGAAGCAATGCTGCTATCTCTTCGCCCGGAGTTGATTCTTTAGCCAGCTTGAATTCGGCAGTGACGATCTTCAAAAACACTAGGGTATCGAGCGGCGTTCGAAGACGCCATGGTACAAGCCCGTCCTGGCCTGCTCGATAAGGCACGGGGTTGGTTGAGCAGCTTCTATTTTTATAAGCTGATAATACAGATAAATACATCAACATCTACATCAATAGCCCAGGTGGATCGATTACTGCAGGTATGGCGATTTTCGATACCATGGAGTATATTAAACCAGACATTTCTACGATTTGTGTAGGCATGGCAGCGAGTATGGGTGCTTTCTTACTTGCA
>NZ_CAKMJU010000037.1:0-8244 GCF_927416815.1 uncultured Acetobacterium sp.
ATAACAGATTGTAGTCAACCTTTGCTTTATACTTACCGTATAAATCCAGATCGTCTTCTGTTAAACCCAATTTCTTTGCTATCTCACGTATATCCTGTGGAATAGCCTCTTGTGCAATTTCAATATCTGATTTAAAACCCATTTTTTTCCTCCATTACTTTGATAAATTTTTAACATCTGCATTTATGATATATGATTTCAAACTAAAAATCAAACAATAAATGTGACAATTTTTCACTATAAAAAACCGAATAACGTTTACATTCACGGGGTTTACATCAATATTCAGAGCAATATTTTACTCTGCAGCGTAAATCATCTTTTTGTTTTCTTAAGTGCTGATATTCTTGTTCCTTTTAATTGCTTTTTGGTCATAAATAATTATTTTCAGAAACAATTATCCTTTTCGGTTAACCAAAATCCCCATTTTCGTAATTTTTTTATTATTTTCTTTTTAAAAAGCCATTTTTTTGCCGATTTATTGCACTAAAACTACTCATCATTCAATTATTTGACTTGTTCACCTCCTGTTTCCTTTGTCCGAATTTACAACCGTTTGACTTTATGCTATTCCATTTGCCCTTGCTTGATTAGACCTGTACCTAATGATTTCGGGCAGCCAGTCCACTATTTACTTGTATATACAAATTTTATTTAGATTATCATTCTTACCATCAAATGTCAATATTTTTCTATTTTATGTCAATTTATTTTCTTTGATTGTTTGTTATTTCTCAAACAATCCATCTTCGAGTAATATAAAGCCTAGTTAGACGCTGTCATACCTTGTCCCGTTTTTAATTATCGCCAAGCGTTTTAATCCTTTTTCTATATCATGTCTTTTTTCTTACTGATCGCTATACTCGGGCACCCAAAAATCGCAGTGCTTAATCTGCATTTATATCGATCCAGTTTTAACAATCTGTCGTCGATCATCCTGGATAACAACGAGTTGCCATTTTGCCAAACAACTGTTGCGGATAAAACTATAACCCTGTGTCTGTGTACTTAACAAAGACTTTGAAATCGTGATTAATCACTGGCTGTCAATTTTCCAGCGCACCAATTTTTCCCTGTCGAAAAGCTTTACTGTAGGCTCGGCAGTGCTTATCTTTACCAAGCAGCGCATAAGCGGCAAATATTGTTCCCATCATATCCCGATTGGTCGGATCCATTACTGCTGAATCCATGCCAGCCTGGATAGCAAGCGTCATAAAGGTTTTATTCATCAGTGCTCTGGCCGGTAAGCCAAAAGAAATATTACTTAAACCAGAGGTGATATGAATGCTTGGATAGAGGGCGCGGATTTCCGAAATTTCGCGGATAAGTTTCAACAGCGCGTCGTTATCTGTTGCCAATGCCATTATACATGGATCGATATGGATTCGTTCGGGGACGACACCAAACTTCGCGGCTTTCTCAACCATCGTTTTTGCAATCTCAACCTTTGCCTGAACATCACCGGGGATGCCTTTATTGTCACAGGTCAGTCCGATAACCTCCCAGTTGTTACCTGCCATTAATGGAAGCAGGATCTCACATTTATCGCCTTCTTCTGAAATAGAATTGATCAGTCCTGGTTTTGTCACATACTTGAATACCGCTTCGATAACTCTTGGATTTGGACTATCCAGACACAGCGGCGTTTCAGTGACATCCTGAACAACCTCAATCAGCCAAGTTAGTGTTTCGATTTCTCGTTCTGGTGCCGTTCCGGCGCACAGATCGATAAAATCTGCACCTGCTTGTTGTTGTTTTACCGCCCGTTGAGCGATAAATTTGGCATCTCTTCTTTCAATTGCTTCCTTTACCTGAGGAATTGCACCATTTATTTTTTCTCCAATAATGATCATCTTTGTCTCCTTGTTATCGTTTTCACTGCCTAGTTTCCGTAGCTTACCTGTATATACATATTCAGTAAGACTATCATTTTCGATATTTCTTGTCAATAATTTTCTATCCTGTTGAAAATCGCAGTTTCAACAGGTATAATGAGAGCAGTTTTAATAATATTTTACAGTTTACCTAATTTATGACTAAGAAAGGACAATTTTATGTCATCTTTGAATACGATTCGTGTTTGTTTTCCGCTACTGGATAAATGTATCATGGTTGAAGTTGGAAAAACGGTTGCTGAGGCCTGCGCGCTTGTTGGTTTTCCGCAAAACCTGGTTTGCGGGGGTAAAGGAACCTGTAAAAAATGCCTGGTGACTATTCGTGAAAACGATTTAGTTTCTGAAGTCCTTGGTTGTCAGCATCTTGTATCCGAGGATATCGCCATTCTTATTTCGAAAGAAGCTGCGCTATCACAAATACTCGAAACAACCAGCAACGGCGAGTTAAGTTTCAACCCTAAAACCCGTGTCGCTACCATTCCGATCACGGCATTAAAAACCGAGATGTGTTCCTACGATCTTGAAACAATCCGGAAAGCCATTGATCAGCCGGTCAAGCTGACTTCTCTTAAGGTCTTGCAAAAGTCAGCTGAGGTTTTTCATCAAAAGAGCTTTTCACTGATGAATTTTATATTATACAATGATGAAATCATTGATCTGGTTCCAGGCAATGAGCCCATCAGTGCCTTTGGCGTCGCCTTTGACATCGGCACCACCTCTGTTGTCGGCTACCTTTATGACCTGACTAACGGCGTTCTGATTCACCAGTATTCTTCCCTGAATAAGCAAATTTCATTTGGTGGCGATGTGATCAGTCGTATCGATTATGCTTCGACGGCGCCGGAAAATCTCAAGACTATCCAACATGCCATCATTGAAACCGTCAATAATATTTTATCCAACCTTTTTTATGAGTCCAACATACCATCTGAAGCTATTTATGAATGTGTCTTCTGTGGAAATAGCACCATGGCGCACCTTTTCTTGGGCTTAAACCCCCTGCATTTAGGTCTTTCTCCGTTTACCGGAATTACCCGGGACATGGTCGTCCTGACTGCCGAGGAGCTTGGCATCAATATTAACCCTCAGGGACGAATCACCTTTTTACCCTTACTTGGGGGCTTTGTCGGCGCCGATACCGCCGCTGTACTGCTGGGACTGCCAAAGGATGACAACTACCGCTTAATGATTGATTTAGGAACAAACGGAGAAATTGCCGTCGGCAATCGTGATCGCTATTTTGTCGCTTCTACTGCCTGTGGTCCGGCCTTAGAAGGCGCCGGCATCCATATGGGAATGCGCGGTACCACTGGCGCGATCGAAAAAATAACCCTGGATAATAATGAAATTACCTGCCATGTCATTGGCAATGCCGCCCCGCTTGGTTTTTGTGGTTCCGGAATTATTGATGCAATCGCCTTTCTATATCGCGAAAAATTGATTTATAACCGGGGACATTTTATCAAAGGCGAGGATCTCGATAATCATCCCTTCAAAGATCGCTTTGGTGTCGACGCAAATAATCAGCGCTATTTTGTTTTTGTTCGTCATAGCGATAACCCCAACGGTAAAGAGATGGTAATCACCCAAAAAGATATCCGGGCGGTTCAATTGGCCAAGGCGGCCATCTTTACCGGTTGCTCGTTGTTAACCGAAAAATACGGCATCAAAGCGACAGATCTCCAGGAAATTACCCTGGCAGGAGCTTTTGGCAATTACATCGATATTGAAAATGCCCAATTTATCGGTTTGCTTCCTGAGATTGCCGGGGTTCCCATCCGTTCCATTGGCAATGGTGCAGGAACCGGTGCCCAGCTTTTTTTGCTATCTCAGGATGAAGCTAAGCGCTGCCAAGAAATCCCGCTGATAACCACCCATATCGAATTAGCCACAGATCCTAATTTTTCCACCCTTTATATGCAAAACACTACCCTGGGTCAGAATGAAATGAAGTGATTCCTTAAATATCAGCTCAATCGACCATTAAAAAAGCAAACATACCTCTGATGTTTGCTTTTTTACTCCCTTGACCCTGATTCGATGCTATAATTATTCTAAATTACCGAAAGGATGCAGAACTATGGAAAACACACCCAAAATCTTACTATTATTAACGGGAGGTACCATCGGCAGCGCTGTCAACGACAACTGCATCGATGTCGATTCCCGCCGCGGTGACGATCTGCTGGCGCTGTACAAAGAACAAGTTAACCGCGCCGTCGCATTTGAAGTCATCCGTCCCTTTAATATCCTCAGTGAAAACGCCGAACCAAAACACTGGCTCCAAATAATAAAAACCCTCCAATCCCATCAACTCAACGATTATGATGGCGTTATCATTGCTCATGGCTCAGATACCCTTCCCTATACTGCAGCCGCCCTTGCTTATGGCCTTGACTGCCCGTTGATTCCGATTGTTTTAATCGCTGCCAATTACGCCATTGGTGAACCCAAAAGCAATGCCATTGCTAATTTCTCGGCGGCGGTAACATTTATCAGCAATATCAGGCTGCCCGGTTTTTATACCATCTATCAAAACAGCGATCAGATCAGCTATGTCCACCTGGCTACCCGGCTCCAGGAGGCCGATTGGCTCAAGGATGACTTTACCAGTTTTGGTGGACCATTAGGAATCTTTGATCAACGTGGTCTCTGCTGTTTACCGTCACCTAAGAACCCCACCATGATGAAACTTTATAACCCCTCGCCGGGGGATGTTCCCTTTATTAAAGAATTTCGCAATGAGGTGCTGGCGCTACGAGCCTACCCCGGTTTAAACTATCAGTTGTTCGATCTGCACAAACGCCCAATTCGGGCTGTGCTCCACTCACTCTACCATTGTGGTAGTGGTAATATTACCGGCGAAAACGGCACCTCTCTGCTAGCCTTTATTAAAGACAACCCCCAGGTTGATCACTATATGATCTCCTACAAAAATATTCACGGCAATCTTTATGCTTCCTGTCAGGAACTGATTGCCGTCGGTGGGATTCCGCTGGAGAACATCTCCTTTGAAGCGGCGCTAACCAAACTGAATTTTGCTTATAACCAGCAGGAATGTCTGCCACTAAACTATATGAAGCGGGAATTTTTCTATGAATTCCTGAGAGATGCCCAGGAAAATGGGTATGTAATATAATAGTTTTTCCTAATCCTATTAATTATGTGGTTAAAATTTAGTGTTTAAAATTTAGTTCTAATAAAGGAGACTGCTATGTATGATGTGGCTATTATCGGAGCTGGCATAATCGGAACCTCGATTGCCCGAGCTCTTAGTCGTTACAAATTATCCGTTGTCATTTTTGACAAAGAAAATGACGTGTCCATGGGAGCAACTAAAGCCAATTCGGCGATAGTCCATGGCGGCTTTGCCGAATCCCACACCAAAGTCAAAGGTGGCTTATGCTACAAAGGCCGAAAACAATTTGACCAGTTAGATAAAGAACTAAACTTTGGTTTTGAAAAAGTCGGATCACTGGTACTGGCCTTTGAGGAAGATCAGCTGGAAAAACTTAAATCATTATATGAAAACGGTCTGGCCAATGGTCTCGATGATTTGGAAATCCTTGACCACGATCAGATCATGGCGATGGAACCAAACGTCAACCCGGATGTCAAATATGCCCTATACTGCAAGGGCGCAGGCATCTGTTCGCCCTACGAAATGGCCATCGCAATGGCCGAAAATGCCGTTGCCAATGGTGTGGAACTATTATTAAATAGCGAAATTACCGCGATTGAGAAAACCGCTGACCGCTTTAATTTAACCGATCACAATGGCAAGCAATACCAGTCGCATTTTGTCATCAATGCCGGCGGGGTTTCTGCTGACACAGTTTCGCAAATGGTTGGCCTAGATTATTTTACCATTACCCCCCGTACCGGTGAATACCTTCTGACCGTCCGCGGTTCAGCCAGCATCATCAATACGGTCTTATTCCAGATGCCGACAAAAATGGGCAAAGGCATTCTGGTGGCACCAACCTATTTCGGAAACCTACTGATTGGGCCAGACGCTGTCAATGAAGACACTGTCGATAAATCGACTCACGCCGAACGGTTGCTGAAAATTTTTAACGAGGCTAAACACACCACTGCCAAATTAAATATTAAACAGTTTGTCCGCAGCTTTACCGGTGTCCGGGCTGTCAGCTCCACCGACGACTTTATTATTGAGGCCACACCGGTTACCGGCTTTATTAATTGTGCCGGCATCCAATCGCCAGGACTGACTTCTTCTCCGGCGATTACTGAGATGGTTCTAAACTTCTTAAAAGATCTGAACTGTCCCTTTGAAGAAGACCCCAGCTTCAATCCTTATCGGGCTCCCATTATTACCCGGACAGAATTAAAGCCGCTTAAAGAAATAAAGCCGTTAGTGGATATTGATTCCAGTCCAGAGAAAATAATCTGCCGCTGCGAACAGGTGAGTGAAGCGACCATTATCGACGCGATGAACCGGGGCATTACCGTGACTACCGTCGACGGGATAAAAAGACGGACCCGTGCCGGATTCGGCTGGTGTCAGGGCACCTTCTGCCGACCCAGAGTTGTTGAAGTGATGGAGCGTGTCCTCGGCCATGAAGTTGATCCCGGCTTCGATATCGAACACAGCGGTGTCAACCGGGTCGGGAAAAACGAAATCGTCGATTATATCGAAAAACATACCGATTAACATTTTTCTTTAAACCTTCCCGATTAAATGCATCTACTTATCTAGCATGTTTCCAGATGATATCGAATATTTCAAAATGTGATCGACAGAGCCCCTATCTTAGGATACTCGGGCTCTGTTTTTTTATTTCTCCTTGTATCCGATCCGATTTCTACTTGATTTTAATTTCTTCGGATTTTTTCTTTTACTTAATTAGCTGCTCTTTACGAACCATTACTTGTCTTTCCTTAATAAAAATATAAATCCGGCACATTTACTAAAATAGTCATTGACAAAAAACCTGCAACCGTTTATACTCACAGTAAAGATGATTGTATTTACTAAAATAACAGTAAATAAAATATTTAATACTATTATCGGTTTGGTCGCTAACGATCCAACTTTTATTGCCAAAACAAGCATTAAGGCTCTGATTATTAGTGACTTTTCCAAGAACCGATCAATTACTCAATCATAGTAAATCTCAGGAGGCTAGAAGCAATGTTAACCGTAAAAGAAAATTTAAAAGAAGTCCTTACCGGAGGAAATCCGGATCGCTTTATCAAACAATTTGAATTTATGCAAATGATCATGAGCGTACCATCATGTCGCATCAAACCCGCTATCGGTGAAGAAGTTGTCAACGAATGGGGGGTAACCGTACGCTGGCCAGAAGGGCAGCTTGGTTCTTTTCCGGTTCATGATGCCGATCACATCCTCTTAAAAGACGTGACGCAGTGGCGCGACTATGTTAAAGCACCGAATGTTGTTTTTCCTGCTGAAGCCTGGGAAAAAGCAATTGCCGATGCCAAAGCAGTTGATCACGACAATCAGTATGTTACCGCATTTATCGCTCCGGGCGTTTTCGAACTGACCCACTACCTAATGGGGATGGAAAATGCTTTAATGAGTTTTTATGAAGAACCCGAAGCAATGGTCGAGCTGATCGACTATATCACTGAGTTTGAACTGGCCTACGCTAAAGAACTTGTGACTTACCTCAAGCCAGAAGTTATTTTCCATCATGATGATTGGGGCAGTCAGATTTCAACCTTCCTTTCACCTGCCATGTTTGAAGAGTTTTTCCTGCCAGCCTATAAGAAAATCTACGGATTTTATAAAGAAAATGGAGTCGAACTGATTGTCCACCATAGTGACAGTTACGCAGCAACCTTAGTCCCTAACATGATTGAAATGGGTATTGATATCTGGCAGGGTGTTATGACAACCAATGATATGCCTAAAATGATCAAAGAATACGGCGGAGAAATCACTTTTATGGGCGGGGTTCACAGCGGGATCATCGATCATCCGACTTGGACAAAAGAACAGATTGAAGAAGAATTTGCCCGCGCCTGTCGCGAATGCGGAAAACTTTATTTTATTCCTGGTGCCTGCCAGGGGATGGGTGTTTCTTCCTTCCCCGGAGTATACGAAGCCAGCGATGTCGCCATCGACAAAATGAGCAAAGCGATGTTCTAAATCACCCTTTCAGCATGCTAATAAATAATAAATTTTTAAAAAACCAATGTTACCAGGAGGTAAGAGTAAAATGATTATTATCGGAGAAAAAATTAACGGCGCAATTCCTTCCACCGCAAAGGCGAATTGCCATATCCGGCATGTGATCGGTTACCAGGCTGGCTTGTTCAATAGAACCGATCAGGATGGCGATTGCCTTGTTGGAATCGCGGC
>NZ_CAKMJU010000038.1:0-45318 GCF_927416815.1 uncultured Acetobacterium sp.
GCTGACATCAACTAAATACTTTTTTCTTTTACCTGTTTTTTTCTTGAAAACACCAGGGTTTATTAAAGTTACCCCTTTCTCAATCTTTTGTTTCTGTCATTAAAAAATAACCGCTTGACATATTACCAGATTGCTCTTCATATAAAAATAATTCTTCAACAGTCGTTCCAAAAACTCTGGCAATTTTTAGAGCTAAAATTACAGACGGAGAATAATCCCCCCGTTCAATCAAACTGATGGTTTGCCGGGACGCACCGACCAGCTTTCCCAGATCAGACTGATTCAAATTGTTTCGGGCACGATATTCCTTTAAGCGGTTTTCCAATCCCATACGTGTACCTCCTAAGCCTAAACTACAGCTGACATCTAAAATTGTCATACTGACAAATAAAGTTGTCAATACTAGTATAGCTCTGACAATGATTGTTGTCAATATCAGCTTTTAAATTTATTCAATGTTCAATCTGGGTTACTTTTGATATAATAGTTATATTTATTTAATTGAGTAGAATAAAGAAGAGAAAGAGAGCACAAATGAAAAGTATCTTAATCGACGGAAACAGTCTTTTTTACCGAACCTTTTATGCCATCCGGGAAATGTCAAATTCAAAGGGCGTACCAACAAATGCCTTATATGGCTTTGTTAACATATTAGTTAAAATTCAAGAGGAATACCAACCAAATTATTTGGGGGTTGCCTTTGACTTAAAAGGACCAACCTTTAGACATCTCGCCTATGATGACTATAAGGGCGGGCGTCAAAATATGCCCGAGCTGCTAGCAGAACAGTTTGCTATTTTAAAAGAGCTGCTCAGAAAGATGGATATTGCCATCGTCGAGCTGGAAGGTTTTGAGGCGGATGATCTCATTGGCACCCTAGCTAGCATCGGATCTGAAAAAGGGATTGAAACAGAAATTATCACCGGTGATCGGGATGCCTTTCAGTTAGTTGGGCCGAGAACGAAGGTATTGTATACAAAAAAAGGCATCTCCCAATTGGAAGAGGTGGATGAAGCCTGGGTCAAAGACCAGTACGGACTTACTCCCAAAGAGCTGATTGATTTAAAAGCTCTGATGGGGGATAAATCTGACAATATTCCAGGAATAGCAGGAATCGGCGAAAAGACGGCGATTAAGCTGGTTCAGCAGTATGGAAACCTGGAAACCATTTATGAATTGATCGACGAGCAAAAAGGCAAACAAAAGGAAAAAATAGTAGCAGGAAAAGAAGATGCCTTCATGAGCCGAATGCTAGGAACCATCAAATTGGATGTCCCCTGGCAAGGTGACTTTGAAGAACTAGCCTTTCATAATATCTTTACTCCTGAGAGTATTGCCTTACTTAAAGAATTGGAATTCAATACCCTGTTGTCAAAAATAGATGCTGCTGAAGCAGTGGAAACCATCCAAAAATCAGTCGACTTCGATTGGATCAAAACAGCCGCAGATATGGAACGTTTATTTAGTGATTTGAGAAACACCAAAGAAGTGATCATCTATTATCATCAAGAAACGACACAGATTTACTTGGCACTGGGAATCGACGACCGCTATTATTATCTAAACCCTGAGGCCGTTGACGGTTTGAAATTCTTTGAAAGATTTAAAAATCTGCCCAATATTTGCTCATTGGCAATTACCAGTCAGGACCTAAAGAACTTGATTCATATCTTTCATAAAAATGATATCAAAGAAGTCAAAGAAGCCTTTGATACCTATATTGCTACCTATCTTTTGAGCCCCGGAGATCAGCGCTATGATTTGAAATCGGCTGCCTATCAGTATCTTAATCGGGCCATTCGGGATGATGAGGAGATGTTCGGAAAAGGCAAAAAATTGGTGACGGCGAAAGGCCTTGATGAACAGCTGTTGGCCGATTATATGATCAAAAACTGCGAAACCATCAAAGACTTAAAAACCGTTCTGGAAGAAGAGCTCAATCAAACAAAAATGATGACCTTATTTAAAAACATGGAGATGCCTTTACTGGAAGTGATGGTGTCGATGGAGGAGCTGGGTTTTAAAATTGACTTAGAGCAGCTGGAAGTTTTATCCAGTGAATTTGAAAACAAGCTTGCCAGCCTCACCAATGACATCTATGAACTGGCTGAAACAGAAAGCTTTAACATTAATTCACCCAAACAACTAGGTGCTGTCCTTTTCGAACAATTAAAACTGCCGGTGGTGAAAAAGACTAAAACTGGCTATTCGACCAATATCGAAGTGCTCGAACAGCTCATTCATTTTCATCCAATTATTGAAAAAATTATTGAGTATCGGATGCTGTCTAAATTGGATTCAACCTATGGCCGGGGTCTGATGGCCTTTGTTGATCCCAAAACCCATAAAATATATTCGACCTTTAATCAGACTGTAGCAGCAACCGGACGACTTAGCAGTTCCAATCCCAATTTACAGAATATTCCGGTAAAAACAGAAATGGGACGAGAAATCAGACGGGTATTTGTGCCATCGGCGACCGATCGAATGTTGGTCGATGCCGATTATTCTCAGATTGAACTTCGGGTTTTAGCCCATCTTTCTGGAGACGAGAATCTGATTGACGCCTTCAAAAAAGAACAGGATATCCATACCCGAACCGCCTCTGAGATTTTTAACGTTTCCTTAGATGCGGTCACCAGAACCCAGCGGGGCCAGGCCAAAGCGATCAATTTTGGATTAATCTACGGCAAGCAGGCCTTTAGTCTGGGAAAAGATCTGGGGATCTCCAGAAACGAAGCTCAGGACTATATTAATCGGTACTTTGCCCGTTATCCGAAGGTTCAGGACTATATGGAAAATGTCAAAAGGCAAGCCAAAGATGAGGGCTATGTCACCACCATCTGGGGAAGAAGACGTTATATTCCGGAAATGAACTCC
The DNA here is from genome assembly GCF_927416815.1 of uncultured Acetobacterium sp. Taxonomy (NCBI): domain Bacteria; kingdom Bacillati; phylum Bacillota; class Clostridia; order Eubacteriales; family Eubacteriaceae; genus Acetobacterium; species uncultured Acetobacterium sp. Next base: position 2,881 of record NZ_CAKMJU010000038.1, read on the forward strand.
AGAAACGCGATGTTAGTTCAGGCCGGCGAAAGAATGGCCTTGAATACGCCTATCCAGGGGAGTGCGGCGGATATTATTAAACTCGCGATGATCAAGGTGTATAATCGTTTAAGGACGGAAAATCTGGAAGCTAAACTGATCTTGCAAGTCCACGATGAATTGATCATCGATACCCCGAAAAATGAACAAGAGCAGGTCGTGAGACTGATTAAAGAAGAAATGGAAGCGGCGGCTAAGCTTTGTGTGCCACTGACTGTTGATGTGAATACCGGGATGTCCTGGTATGATGTGAAATAGCAGGAGCAGGTTATGAGAGTAATAGGCTTAACCGGTGGGATTGCTTCAGGTAAGTCGACCGTCACAGATATCTTAAAAAAACGTTTCAATTATATTGTCATTGACGCTGATCAATTAGCCCGACAGGCAGTCGAGCTGGGAAGTCCTGGTTTAGATAAAGTTGCAGCAGTTTTTGGACAGAAAGTTCTTAACGAAAATGGTGAACTAAACCGCAGCTTAATGGGCGAGCTAATCGCTAACGATCAACAGACCAGAAAGATACTTAACAGCATCGTTCACCCGGAAATAAAAAAACTGTATGATCAGCAGATTCAGTATTATGAATCGGTTGGTGTGCCCGCGGTTTTTTTTGACTGCCCGCTGCTTTTTGAAAGCAACCTTCAAAATACAGTGGATGAGACCATTCTGGTGGTAGCCGATAAGGAGATTCGGATTAGACGGATAATGGAAAGAGATCAGCTGTCCCGAGAACAGGCTATAAAGCGTATCGAGATGCAAATGTCAGATGAGGAAAAAATCGCACTGGCAGATACGATCATTGAGAATAATGGCAGTCTTGATGATCTGTTGATTATGATAAATATCTATTTTTCAAATCGAAAGCTCTGGACAGACTAAATACCAACAGCAGAGTGGACAAGCAAATAAAGTTTTGCAAAACAAAAAAAATAGTTGATATTTTTACTTCATTCCATTATAATAAGAAACAGGGTCAAAACACCTGTTTCTTATGCGAGGATGGTGGAACGGCAGACACGCAGGTTTGAGGGATCTGTTGCAGCAATGCAGTGAGGGTTCAAATCCCTTTTCTCGCACCAATATTAAATAAAAAAGTCGATTGCACAAGCAATCGGCTTTTCTTATTTATAAGGCAGAAGCAGCTAAAATGGCCAAAAACTGTGTTTAATTCTAGAAATTAAGTTAAAAATTAGGATTAATTGTTATGATTATCAAGTTAATATAACAGATTTTTAAAAGACAGAAATTAATCGAGGTGAAGAATGAAAAGGAAAATAATATCAGGAATTTTAGCGATTGTATTATCGATGGTAATGATGAGTCCCGTACTGGCCGATTCAAAAAGTGCTAGTGTTGCCATTGGAGCCGATAATACCGAAGCACAACTCAAAACAGTTTATGGTTATTTCAATATCAAAAGAGGTGATGTTGAAGAAATCGTTGTAACCAATGCGGATGAGCGAGAATATTTAGAAGGTTTGGTTTCCCTTGATAAAATTGGAACCCTGGCCCTATCGAGTGTGTATGTTCAGGAAAAATCATCGGGAGGAATTGATCTGGAATCCCACAACATTGATTGGGTAACCGACAAGATGTATGAATCCGCATTGGGAACTGCCGGCATCAAAAATGCGAAGGTCATTGTAGCGGCTTACACACCAGTGTCGGGAACAGGCGCATTAACCGGTATTTACAAAGCCTATGAGGCGGCAACCGACACCAGTCTTGATGAAGCTGCAAAAACAACCGCGGTTGAAGAGGTCGTTGTTGTTGGTGAACTTCAAGATGCCATTGGTGATGATGCCGTCAATATCATCAATAGTTTAAAAGGTGAGATTGCCCAAACAAAAACCATGAGTGATGATGAAATTCGGGAATTGATTATTGTGACAGCCGAAAAATATGATACGGTTTTGGATGATCAGCAAATTGAAGAGATATTGAGCCTTGTTAACAAATTTAATGAGCTGAATATGGATCCGGATACATTCCTTAAGCTAGTTGAAGCTGGCCAGAGCACCCAGGGATTTTTTCAGAAAGTATCGACTTTTTTCGAGGAAATCGGAAATTTTTTCAGTAATCTTTTCTAGGCATATTTAGATAGAGATCAAAAGATGTATAATGTTCAAATGTTTCAAAAAATATGACGCCATGATAGTCCAACCGACTATGATGGCGTTTTATTTTGGTTTAAGCATCAAACGTTTGCAAAAATTTTATTGACAAAAATTGAGTAAAAAGATATCATCGTATTTAAGGAAACAAACTTTAATCCAGATAAAACTAACTTTTTAGTTTATAATTATAAATAAATCAACTATTTGACCATTTTGCCATTCAAAGAAGAGTGGTTTTCTAATGGTTACTGTGGAAGGACTATCATGAGATTTGTGCCAATATTTTGCTTGCGAGAAGGAATGATCAGTGCCTCAGATTTATTTGGGGAACTAGGAGAGCTGATTCTTGCGAGAAAAACTGTTTTAGATGAAATAATAATTAAAAAAATCCGTCAGTATAAATGTAATGGTCTTTATATCGAAGAGGAACAGGGAATTAACATACCGATCGTCAATACGATTAACAGCAGCTTGAGAACGAAGACAGTCAACGGAATCAAAGAGATATTTATTTGCAAAGAAAATAACCTGCCGGTTCCACAAGAGCAGTTTGCGGAAATGGAAAATCAGGTTGAGACCATTGTAGACGTGATTTTAAAAAACAAAGAAATGATGCTGAATATGGTCGATTTGAAAGTCTTTGATGACTATACCTATTTTCATTCGGTGAATGTTGCCGTATTATCGATCGGTCTGGGGACGGCGATGGGTCTTGATAAAACGGATTTATGCAATCTTGGGTTTGGAGCCTTGCTTCATGATATTGGAAAGGTTTTTGTACCTAAAGAGATTTTGCATAAACAGGGACCTTTGACGGACATTGAGTTTTCAGAAATGAAAAAGCACTCTTACCTCGGCTTTGAATACCTAACTAAGGAATATGTTGGCAGTGTCGGTGCCCAGGCGGGAATACTAGATCATCATGAAAAATTCTCGGGTGGTGGTTACCCCAATAATGCCAAGGGAGATAAGATTTCCTTATATGGCAGAATTATATCGATTGCCGATGTTTATGATGCCCTAACATCCGATCGACCTTATCGCAAGGGGTTGCTACCTTCAGAAGCCGTTGAATACATCATGGGAGGTTCTGGAAACCTGTTTGATCCGGATCTGGTTAATCTGCTTGTCAGGAAAATCGCACCATATCCGATCGGAACCCCGGTTAAATTAAGTAATGGCTTAGCTGGTGTGGTGACTGACAATTTTGAAAGTTTTTGCATGCGTCCCAATATTCGGATTTTTAAAAATGGCGACTATGAAGTCAAACCCTTTGATATCTGCCTGGCCGATCGGAGAGCCCTTAATATTACGATTGTTGATTATACCAGGCCGTGAGATTAATTTCTGGAGGTAATTTGTTTTGAGAATTATTTTATTAGGAACACCCGGAGGCGGAAAGGGAACCCAAGCAAAACTAATTTGTGATCATTTTGCGATACCCCATATTTCCACAGGAGCTATTTTCCGAGAAAAAGTTAAAGAAGGCACCGCGTTAAGTCGCGAAATCAGCAGCTATACCGGTACCGGTCAGCTTGTCCCTGACCCGATAACAATTTCGCTTGTGGAAGAACGATTAACAAAAGATGATTGCAAAAATGGGTTTTTACTGGATGGATTTCCCCGTGATAAAAAGCAAGCGGAAGCCCTCGACCGAATCATGAATAAAAAAAACAAACAAATCGATTTCGTTTTTCTAATCGATGTTCCCAAAGAAATGATCGTCGATCGTATTTTAGGTAGACGGGTCTGCCCTAAGTGCGCTGAAAGTTATCATATTAAATACAATCCACCTAAGGCGCCGGGACACTGTGATGTTTGCGGAACCGCATTGATTCACCGGGCTGATGATCAGGAACAAATAATCCTAGACCGATTGGCTATATATAATCAAACAACACAGCCGATCCTGGAGTTCTATGAAACAAAAGGAATTCTTCATAAAATAAAGGGTGATGGCGGGATCCAGGAAATATTTTCCCAGCTCAACGAGATAATCGAAAAAGTGCAAAAAAAGCTTAATAGGAAATAAGCCCTCAGGAGCATTGATTTTCGGATCAGATTAAGTAGCGCGTTTGATAAACAGATCTAAAAGTGTCATAAACGGCTTGTTTAAAAATTTAAAATATGATAAAAAAGAGCGCTCCTAAGTTTTAGAGACGCTCTTTTTTAATTTGTTGGAGACAGGAGGGGCGGAATAACCAATTAGTTAATTATTTACCTTCCCAAAATGCTTCGGCTTCTTTTTCCATTTTTTCAAGACGGGTATAATAATCAGGAAACTCATTTAAATGAGCCAGGGCAATTTTGCCGGTGATGAAAGGGTCATCGCCGGTTACGTTTGTGCGGGAATTGTCAGTGCCATGCTCAAGCTCAACATCCATTCCCATTCGAAACTGCTCTATATCAAATTTACTCCAACTTATTCCAAGCATTCTACCCGTTTCTTTTGCCTGTTCGGCTGTAAATACTTTTTTTGCTGACATAAAATCACCTCTTCTACAAATTTTTTAATATGACGATTTTGGTTTGATTCTTAATGACATAATACCCAATGACTTAATACCCATTATAATAAATAAACAACCCATAATAGGCAAGAATAAAAAATTTGTCAATTAAATGAGGAAGGCGTTTCGTTTCGAAGTTTACTAAAAGGGTAAATAGATAACAATAAAGCTAAACAATAATTCAAAAAATGGAGGAGAAAAATGGGATTTCAAAAAGTTGCTGAAATAAAGGAGTTTGAAAAAACTGAGAAAAAACTGGTCGAAGTAGGAGACAAAAAGATTTTACTGACAAAGGTGGATGGCGCTTATTATGCAGTATCCAATAAATGTCCGCATATGGGCGGATCGCTATTTAAAGGCAGCTTAGAGGATGGGGTCATCACCTGTCCAAGGCATGGCGCAAAATATGATGCCAAGACAGGTAAGGGTTTAGGAAAACCGAAGATCTTATTTATCGAATTCAAAATGGAAAATAATCGTAGCTATCCGGTTAAGGTTGAAGACGGAAAGATACTAATTGATATTGATAGTTGAATAAACACAAAAATAAAAAATCCCAGATGCACAGAAGACATTAGCAGCACCTGGGATTTTTTTGAGCTGAGGTTCGTTTTTATTGGTAGGACTTTGAATTATTCATTTACTTGCTTGGATTCCAGTAGCGGAAGGGCTGCATCCAGATCTTCTTCGACGTGGTTTTCAACCAACTTTTCAAGAATGATCTGAGGATCCATTTCCAGAATCGTTCGTTCAGAGCCGTCAGTTAAACAAATAATACCGGTGATTGCCGAAGAGATTTCAACCGGTTGAATGTCATTAGTATTAATTTCAAGTACGCTTACCAGTTTTTCAACCTGTATCGCAATCATTTCTTCTTCAGATAGCTGAAGCATCAATAGGTGGAAGGCGTTGAGGCTGGGTTGGTCTTTATCAAAAAGTGCCAGGGCATCGACAACCGCATAATAGTGATCGTTAAATTCTACAGCCCCCCGGATTACCGCGTTGGTTCCTGGGACGGAAATCATTTTGCTCGCTTCTAATGCTTCAACAACGTAGGATTGCTCCAAACCATAGACCTGTCCATTGATGACAAAGGTCGCCAGTTTTTTATGTTCATTCGTCATAGAAAAAGCAAAATCGGACTGTTCGATCTCTTTATCATTATTCTTATTGATCGTAATTTCGGCATAGTCGGCCATTTTTTCAAAAACAAAGGCAAGGACATCATTATGATATCCGTCTGAGTTTTTATACTCCCGATAACAGGATGAGCAGGCACAGCCAATTGAATAATAACTATTTTCATAAACTAAGATTTCGGAACGGGTTTTGGCGTTTGGTACGGTAAACAGGTCATCTGGTAAATCTAGAATTGTACCAACTTGATAGGCATCATTGGTCGATGACAGGATCGTTTTTTTACGGTCGGTAAATACCGCAAAGGTGCTGTTGTCTGAATGAAGCGACTCTTCCAGGATGGTCTTAAATTGATCTTCACTGTCAAATACGATCCCAATTCCGCCGACGGTTCGGTTGTGATTGTGATAATCAGTAATTGAGGCACCATAGATGTAGGTATGGCGATGATCGTATAGCTCGGTCTTATCAAATGGCGAAACAAAGTATTTTTCTGGTTTCGTGTTTGCTAATATTTCATTGATATAGGAGTCAGTCAGGGTTTTACCAATATCTTCGCTGCGATTAGGGTTGGAAACGGCAATAATGGTACCAGTTTTATCAAAAACAAATAAATTGCTGTAAACCGTGTAAAGATCATTGATATAGATTAGAATATCAGTTAATTGTTTTTTGTCTGCTGTTGTGATGTTTTCTTTAGCCAGAATTCTTCGAATGGTCGAATCCAATGCCCACCAACGGCAATCATTGGCGCGTTCGTAGAGATTTCGATCCATGATATCGACAGAAAGCGAAGCCAAAAAGCTGGTGTCGACTAGGCTGGTTGACACGACGGTTGAAAATAGATTGGAAACCGAGCTTTGGAACAAACTGCTGGTATTGGTGCCAATTCGCCCGATTGCGCGTAAGATCGGTTTTAAACGGGAATACTCGGCGTCAATACTGTCATCTCTGGCAATGATCTGACCATTATAGACAATCCGCTTAAGTGAGCCATTGATCGTTTGGGTTTTATTGATAATTTCATTGAGTTCAGTGGAAAACGAATCAGCCTGGTGCATCAGGCCTGTCGTGACCGAGGAGTCAATGCTCTTGAGATTTCGGTTATCCCGAAACGCAAGGTTGAGGGGGATCATGACGTGTCCCTTCCAACCAAGTCCATAATATTTCTGATACCCTTGGGTAGCAATTGTTTTCGAAATATAATCCGAACCGCGATAATAGACAACACCGTTGACACCAGATTCGACTGGTTCAACAAGGGTGCCCACAGGCACATGATTCTCATCACTGCTGGCGATAACGATATTCGCTCCATCAATGATGGTCATAACGGAGCCATCGTAATCATTGGTTAGCTTTTCGAAAATCTGAGCCATTTCATTTTCGAATCGAAAGCATAAACAGATTAGACCAATAGCCTGGGATGTGCCTTCGCGACAGATCCGACTGGAAAAGATGTGGGAATTTTTATCGCCGAATTGTAGTTTTGAATTTTTGAAATATTCTACGAAACTTTGTTCGCCGTCCATTGTTTTGATCAGATTAGGTCCTTTAATCTGTTTTCCCAGAATTTCATTCTGTTCATCGAGATTGGCTAACACCCGATAATTATTGTCCAGCACGATAATATCTTCATAAACAGAATATTTGGCGACGTACTCGCGCATTCGGGCTAAGATCACATTGCGGTCGCTTTCGCTCCGGTCATTATTTTGGACAAAGCGGCGAATGTCATCATCGGTCGCCAGGAAACCGATGTCAGCAGTTCGTTCAAATAGGTTGCGAATCAGAATATCAATGGCAACCTGAGTTTTTGAAATAATTTTTTGCTCCATTTTTTTTAGTTTTTCAGAAACAAGGGTGTCAATCAGTTCTTCTTGTAAATCGATAAAACCGCTTTGAATTTTTGTCATATTAGGGAGAACACTTTTGGATTGGATGGGACAATTAATCTCGGAAAGCAGTTTAATATTATCCCACTGGTCATTCAGATCAGAAATGCTCTTATTACATTCCTGGACGTCGGGCATGTAATTTAAAAAATCTTTTTGGTTGTAGATAATCATCTTTTATCTCCTCACTTAATAAAAAAGATGCTTAACGGTAAAGTCATCCCAAGCTAAGCATCATTGCTATAAACATAGTCTTAGGTAAATGTAACATTATTTTTGTTTTTTGGCAAGATAATATAGAAAGAATAGCGGAACAAAATGCCGTTTCAGTAAGCAACCTGCAGGCGACAATGCGTGGGCTTATAAATCAATATTACCGTCAAACATCAGTGTTTCCAAAAATTCCAAATCTTCCTGGTTAGGGAGGTTTTTGCTGGAAAGTCGCGTGTCAAAAACCATGATATATTTATTCTCCGGATCGAATTTCGGCCAGACAATCTGCCCCTTGTATTCTGCTTTAAAATTAGGATTGCCATACTTAATAAAATTGACCCATGATTGTTGCATGACCCAGGACAAATTGCTGATCTTGGTGGCGCGTCGCTGTCCGATGCCGTTGCCAAATACAAAGAGCAACTCCATGCCATGAGCGGTATTAAGTCCAACGATTTTCAGGATCGCCGGATCAAAATCAAAATTGTAGAAATAGACATCTTGCTCCAATTGCGCATATTGCTTTGCGATCATCACCATGCCAATTAAAAAAGCAGCATAAGTATAAATTTCTAAAGCCCGGTCAAGAGGGGGATGGTCATCATCGACAAAAAAATGATCCAGTGCACTAGGTGCATTTTGAGAACCAAAGATATGATAACAGAGCATCTGATAAATACCCAGATTGGTGTGGCCTTTAATAAATAAGGAGGATTCATCGGTGTTATAACCAGCGAGGATTTTAACCTTGTTAACCTCGCCGTTTTTCAATGCCTTGACCGGGTCTTTGGGGAGCACTACTCCATCGAAGACTGGCCAAAAACCGAACGCTTTAGGAACTGTTGATTGATCTGATTTGACCATCGAAAGGGCGGCAAAAATGTCTCCGGGTAGCGCTCTCAGTTGATCTAAACCATCTAAAGAATCGGCAATGCCATATAAATCGCATAAGAGCTTTCCATTAGCCATCGTTTTTTGTAAATTCCCCCGATTAAGGGCAGAAAAAGCTGAAATAGAAAAAATTGATCCGCTTTCAATTACTGCCTGATGAAAAAGACCTTTGGCCAGCGGTGAAAGCATTAGTGCAGTGACACAATAGGCTCCGGCGGACTGACCGCCGACCGTCACTTGATCAGGATCACCGCCAAAGCTTTCAATGTTAGTCTGAATCCATTGCAGGGCTTGGATTTGATCCAGTATTCCGTAATTTCCAGTGGTTCCGGCTTCCTCAAGCAATCCTTGGGTTGCAAGAAATCCCAGAGCCCCCAACCGATAATTAATGGTGATCACCACCACCCCTTCCTGAGCCATTCGGCCGCCGTCATAAACCATTTCTGAACCAGAACCGGAAGAAAAAGCGCCGCCGTGGATAAAAACATAAACCGGAAAACGCTCTTCTGGGGTCAGCGCTGGCGTCCAGACGTTTAGAAATAGGCAGTCCTCGCTTTTGCCATCCATTTGATAGGTGCCAGGAGAATCAAGGGTAATGCCACCCATTTGAAGCGAGGAATCGCCGTATTTTGAGCAGTCGCGGACATCTTCCCAGGGCGGCATCGGTTCGGGTGCTCTAAATCGCCGCTTGCCAATCGGAGGCATGGCGTAGGGAATTCCTTTATAACAGGAAATACCCCTTCGGAAGTGCCCTTGAACAGGTCCGCAGTGAGGCTTGAGGATGGGTCGTTTTGGCAGATCCGTTTTATCGGTGGTAAAAAATGGCATGATGGTCTCCTTTTACTGTATAAGTTAGGTTGTGAAAAAAATATCGCAATGATCGTGAGTTGCTGTTCTGATTTAGTATTGAACCGGACTTTGAGTGTAATCGCGATGATAAGAATAATCATTTTCGTAAAATTGATTATGATAGTCGGTCGCTCGGCAATCGTAGTATAACATTTTTTGTTGGGTCGGGGTTAATGAAAAGTGACTCTTTTTTAAATTCGTTAAAATAGGTAATTGATCACGATCCTTAATCGCTTTTAGGATGGCTTTACCCTTTTCATTAAAACCCAGTACCCGTAGGTACGGAACAAAGGAGTCAGATTGAAAAGCGCTTAAGACTTCCTTGTCCAGCTCCAGGAGCCGATTAGATAAGATCCGACACACCCGGGTTTTAGGAATGCGCTTCGAGATAATCGCGTTGATACATTCGTCGAGCGTTGTGGCCATTTTCAGAGCATCTCTGATCTTATGCTCAAGACCTTCACTGACATAGGGGGTGTTTTTCAAATGACCCACGTCATGGGAAAGGATCTGCAGCCGCAGGGCGTTGAGAAAATAGTCGTCGCCGTTGGGATTATAATTCTTTTTAAAGGGCAGAATCAGATCTTCACTTAAATAGGGAAGTTTGTTATCCAGTGCTTTAAGAATAGCGGACTCTGATGCTGGGTTGGCAAGGGCATCACATAGTATCTTTCGAATCCCGCTGGCACTGAGAAAGTTTGAAGGCAATAGACTATGATAAGCTGCTCCCTGACGTTTTACTGTCATTGACAGGGTGTCGCTTTGGGTTTTATGGAGGGCTTTTAGATACTCAAGGGCGAGAATGTTGTTGGGTGTTTTTAAGAGATCACCAGCGTCATCACCTAAATAGGAACGAATTGCCAGTTCTCTGGCTTTAGGGAAGGAAACCCCAGATGATAACGCCTTTTTAAGGAAGCTTTTGAATGCTGTTGGTTCCTTAACCAGTATCTTAGCTAGATTGTTTAAAGGACCGATATGGCCAAATTCGGAACCAAAGGAGAGCACGTCAATGACACCAGTCGCATTAAAAATTTTAACCCCGCCAGACGCAAAGGCTTCGGCACTTTGGCAAGCGTAACCAAAGGGCAGCTCGCAGACCAGATCAGCACCGGCAGACAGTGCCAGCCGGGTGCGTTCCCATTTGTTTAGTAGTGCAAATTCGCCCCGTTGGGTCAGGCTGCCGCTCATTAAAACCAAGACATGGTCGCACTGGCTTACGTTTTTTGAGGTTTCAATTTGCCAGGCATGTCCCAAGTGGAATGGATTATACTCAGCGATAATACCCAGAACTTTCATACTGGTCTCCTTCTTGTTAAAAAAATAGCAATAAAACAAAAAAAACGTGCATTCTCTTGTTATAACTGTTATTATATAAAACATATGAAATCTTATCAATGAAAAACTAAGGAGAGTAATTTTTATGAATGTTCTTGTTATTAACTGTGGTAGTTCTTCATTAAAATATCAATTGCTTGATATGACCACTGAAGAAGTTTTGGCAAAGGGTTTAGTCGAAAGAATCGGTATTGATGGATCTGTTTTGATTCATGAAGCGCCCGGTCAAGACAAGGTAAAATTGGAACAACCAATGAAGACGCATAAAGAAGCCTTGAATCTTGTCATGGCAGCTTTAGTCGATCCCGCTCATGGGGTAGTGAAATCGCTGGACGAAATTGCAGCGGTCGGACATCGAGCCGTTCATGGTGCTGAAACCTTCTCTGATTCAGTCGTTATAAATGATGACGTTATCAAAAAATTGGAAGAATGCTCGGAACTGGCACCACTTCACAATCCTGCAAATCTAATTGGGATCAATGCTTGTCGGGAATTACTGCCAAATATACCAATGGTCGCAGTATTTGATACCGCCTTCCATCAAACATTGCCTGGGGAAGCCTACATGTACCCACTTCCATATGAGTTATATGAAAAATTCAAAATCAGAAAATACGGCTTCCACGGAACATCCCATAAATTTGTCAGCCAGGCGGCGGCAGATTTATTGGGCAAGAAAATTGAAGATCTAAAACTGATTTCTTGTCATTTGGGTAACGGAGCCAGTCTCTGTGCCATTAAATATGGCAAATCAGTCGATACTTCAATGGGATTAACCCCACTGGCCGGATTGCAGATGGGAACACGTTGTGGCGATATTGATCCTGCAATTGTCCCTTTTCTTGTTAACAAAGGCTACACAATTGATGAAGTGGACACCCTGATGAACAAAAAATCTGGTGTTCTAGGAGTATCTGGGATCAGTTCAGATTTCCGTGATGTAGAAAGCGCAGCAAACGGTGGTAATAAACGAGCGCAACTGGCTCTGGATATCTACCACTATCGCGTTCGTACTACCATTGGTGCTTATGTTGCGGCAATGGACGGTGTTGATGGTATTATTTTCACCGCTGGCTTAGGCGAAAACTCGACTACTTCGCGGGCGGCAATTTGCGGCGGTTTAAAATACTTGGGTATTACTTTAGATCCAGTAGCAAATAGCAAACGCGGGGAAGCAACAATTATTTCTGACAAAGACTCCAAAACAACCGTCATGGTTATTCCAACCAATGAAGAATTAATGATTGCAAGAGACACCTTGGCTTTAGCTAAATAATGTAAAGTATTTCACTTGACAAAACGGGCAATCGTCTATATAATGATGATTGCCCGTTTGGAGTGATAAAATGAATTTTGAAATCAATAAGCTATTGCAGGAAAAAATAATCCCTTTTGAATTTGTTGTAAAAAATACGGATTTAAGTGATATAGAGGGAGAACTGGATGAACATGAAGCCTTAGTATGTGGAACAATCGAGAAAATATCGAAAGGTAATTTTTTGGTGAACTTCACTATTGAGATGACGATGATCTTTCCCTGTGCGCGTTGCCTAGAACCAACCCCAATCAATTGTCTTTATGACTATACGGATACGGTAACGGTTGAAGATGATGAAGCAATACTTGATTTATTGCCCATTGTTGAAGAATGCATTTATATTAATGAACCTTTCCGTGTTCTGTGCAGTGAAGATTGTGCGGGTTTGTGTCCAAAATGTGGCAATAATTTAAATCACGAGCAATGTGAATGTGACAAATTTGGTGATTATGATCCGCGATTTGAAGCGTTGAAAAATTTGTTGTAAGTGAAATGACTTTACTATTAGGAGGTGTGAGTGATGGCTGTACCAAAGAGAAAAACTTCTAAGTCCAGAAGAGACAAAAGAAGAACACATTACAAATTAAATATTCCAGGAATGAGTACTTGTCCAAAATGTGGTGAAATTAAATTGCCTCATCGAGTTTGCAAGTCTTGTGGCACATACAAAGACGTTAGCGTTATCAGCTTTAACGAATAAACAGAGTCTAGACTCTGTTTTTTCTCTATCTGGGATTATTTTATGCCCGGATATTTTTATCGATAGTATTTACTGAATAGCTTTTTTCTGGGATAATAGACAGACATAAAAGGAGGACTTTATTTTGAATATATTTTTAGACGCCATGGGCGGTGATCATGCCCCCTATGAAATCGTCAAGGGTGCCATTGATGCCGTTACAGAGTACGACGTCAAGTTGACCCTGGTGGGTCGTAGCCAGGCCATTTTAGAAGAACTTTCAAAATATGAGTACCCCAAAGACAAGATTGAAATTCTGCATGCTGAAACGGTTATTGAAAATACCGAAGAGCCGGCCATGGCGATTCGGCGAAAGCCGGATTCATCATTGGTGGTAGCCTTGGATGAAATGAAGAACCGCGAAAATGCAGTGCTTATTTCAGCCGGCAGCACCGGGGCGCTTTTATCCGGTGGGCTACTAAAACTCGGCCGGATCAAGGGGATAAAACGCCCAGCGCTGGCAGCGACGCTGCCTAAAAGTGACGGTGTATTTGTGCTGATAGACACCGGTGCCAATGTCGATTGCAAACCAGAATATCTGGAGCAGTTTGCCCAACTGGGAAAAATTTATTCAGAAAATGTTTTAGGTAAAACAAATCCGGGGATCGGACTAATCAATATCGGTGCTGAAGCAAAAAAAGGCAATAGTCTTGTAAAAGCCGCCTATGAGCTTTTAGAAGCTGGTGAATTTAATTTTTTGGGCAATGTAGAAGCACGCGATATTCCCGAAACAAAGGCTGATGTGTTAGTCTGTGATGGATTTACAGGTAATATTGTGTTGAAATTAACCGAAGGTATTGCGGGGTATCTGCTCAAGGGAATCAAGACTTCAATTATGAGCAACACCAAGGGCAAAATTGGAGGAATGCTGATTAAAGATAATTTAAGAAACTTTAGGAAACAATTTGACTATGCCGAATACGGTGGCGCACCCTTTTTAGGTGTCAAAGGCGGTATCATTAAAGCGCACGGCAGCAGTGACGCCTTTGCCATCAAGAACGCGGTGAGACAGAGTATCAAGTTTATAGAAAATGATGTGTTACAAAAAATAACCGATAATGCAAAAAACAGGGAGGCTTAAGTCATGGATGAACGATTTTTAAAAGTTACGGCTATTATTTCAGAACAGCTTGATGTTGATATTGAAAAAATTACCCTTGAAACCTCACTCATTGATGATCTGGAGGCAGATTCATTGGATGTGGTCGAGTTGATTATGGCGTTCGAAGATGAATTTGGAACAAAGATCGACGAAAGTGCATTAGAAAATATTTTAACCGTTGAAGATATCATCAACGCAATTTCCTAAGCGGATTAAAAGGGTGTCGCTGTGAAACACCGGCACCCTTTTTTTACAAATTAGGAAATTTAGGACAGATATTTGTTCGGTTTAGTACTGAGGTGTTTGGTTCTTTTGTTAGGAAAATAGCGGGAAACGCCGAGGCGAACTCTCGTAATCGATAAGGGGGGATATTAAGTGACAATCGAAGAAAAAATCGATTACCGTTTCAAAAAAAAGGATTTATTAAAAGTAGCATTAACGCATAGTTCACATTCAGGGAATTCGACTAATAATGAACGACTTGAATTCTTGGGGGATGCAGTACTGGAACTGATTATCAGTGAGTATTTATTTTTATCTCACAAATTATCCGAGGGTAAAATGACGAAAATCCGTTCCAATATTGTATGTGCCGAGTCCCTTTCCAAGGCAGCCTATGAGCTTCAATTAGGAGATTATATCTTCTTGGGAAAGGGTGAAATTGTGACTGGGGGACGACAGCGAAAATCAAATCTAGCCAATGCCTTTGAAGCCCTGATCGGGGCTGTTTTTTTAGACAGTAATTTTGAAACGACGCGAAAAGTTGTTTTAAAAGTGTTAGAAAGTAATATTTCTCTGGCTTTGTCGGGTGCCCTGGTTAAAGACTATAAAACGGAACTCCAGGAGTATATTCAAAAAAATAATGACAATGTCATTGAGTATCGCCTGGATCGTTCTGAAGGCCCGGAACATAATAAGACCTTTTATATTAAATTGATCTTTAATGGCGATTGTGTCAGTCATGGGATTGGCAAAAGCAAAAAAGAAGGGGAACAGGACGCGGCTAAAAACTATTTGCTTGAAACTAAAAAACTAAATTGAGGTGAGGGCTTGTATTTAAAAAAATTGCGATTATCGGGGTTTAAATCTTTTGCAGACCCTGTTAGCCTTGAGTTTTCAGAAGGTATCTCTGCAATTGTTGGCCCTAACGGTAGTGGAAAAAGTAATATCACCGATGCCATCAAATGGGTTTTGGGTGAACAAAGTATTAAATCTCTCCGCGGCAAAAAAATGGAAGATGTCATCTTCTCAGGAACAGAAAAAAAACAAGCCTCTGGTTATGCCGAGGTTGTTTTGATTTTAGATAACAAAGATGGTAGCTTGGAAAACTATCCCCAGGAAATAGCGATCTCACGAAAACTTTTTCGGTCCGGCGATAGTGATTATGCCATTAATAAAAAAAGCTGCAAACTAAGAGAGATCCACAGTATTTTTATGGATACCGGTTTGGGGAAAAACGGTTACTCGTTGATCAGCCAGGGGAGTATCGAGAACATTTTAGCCAGCAGTCCCACTGAGCTGCGGAATATTTTTGAAGAGGCAGTAGGGATTGTATCCTATAAAACTAAAAAAAATGAAGCCGAAAAAAAACTGGAGCAAACCCAGGGACATTTGGATCGGCTTCGAGATATCATGTCAGAAATAGAAAAACAGCTGGGGCCATTAAAGAATCAGTCGCGGAAAGCCAAAAGCTTTATGACCCTGCATCAGGAATTAAAGACCGTTGATCTGGTAATCTTTTATCGAAAAATGAGCAATGCCATCAAGGAATTGGAGGGCTTAAAAAAGAATCTTGACGACCAATTAAAAAGATGCGAACAGATTGAGACAATCATCTCGAAAAAGGATAAACTATATCAAAAGTTGACCATTGAGAATCGCGAGTTGGATCTTTTAGCCGATTCGGAAAAGAAAAATTTATCCGTGCTCAGAGCAGACTTCGATCAGGTTGCGCGGGAAGATATCCGCTGCAAAAGTCAGTTAGAAGCCAACGAAATAACTCAGGAGCGCTTAAAATCAGAAGCTGAGAACCTGGCATCACGAATGGACGCAACCCGTACGCGGATTAGCGGGCTGGAACATGAAAAGAGTGTTTTGGTAGAGAATCTGCTAACGAAAGAGGCGGCCTGGGGCGAATTGAAAAAAAAACTCATTCTTTTACAGCGGGAAGAACAGCAGGAAAAGGATCGAATCAGAGCTAGCCAGGATGCCATGCTAAGTCAGCAATCGCTTTGTGAAAAACTGGAAACGAAACGTTTAGAAATTAAAACCGCAATTCAGGAAGCAAAAACGGAGTCGTCTTTTATAAAAAAGTATCTGGATGAAACAGGAGCCAGTCAAAATCAAATTGCTTCAGATCTGGAGTATCAAAATATGGAGATGAGCAGTCTGTTGGCAGAGAAGCAACAGCGAGAAGACCACTATCAGAAACTGCAAAGTCAGTACAATAACGATTTGGATGAACAAAAGCAACTCCAGAATCAGATCCATCTGATTTCCAACAATTTAAAAGTTAATGCTTCTAAGGTGGAGTATTTAAAAAATATTCAAAAAAATTATCAGGATTATTTCCCGACCATTCGCAAACTGATGACTTCAGAAAAGTTGCTCGGCCCAGTGATCCATGAGGTTTACGGCCCGGTTGGCGAACTCATCTCTACCGATGTCAAATATCTTCAGGCCATTGATATTGCCTTAGGAGCTAAAAGTCAGAATATTGTCGTTGCCAGCGTTAAGGTTGCCAGCGATTGTATAAATCTGCTAAAGAAAGAGCGTCTTGGTCGGGCAACATTTTTACCCTTGGATAATATAAAATACAGTTTAGTTGATGAAAAAAGCCGGGCAATGCTTAAGAGTATTCCTGGGGTGGAGGGAATTGCCAGTGACTTGGTAAAAACCGATGCCGCTTATAAATCGGTCATTGAGAGCCTTTTGGGACGAATCATCGTTGCCAGGGATTTCGCTTCTGGAAAAGATATTCAAAAGAAAATGGCTTTTAAGTTTACAGTTGTAACCCTGGGAGGTGAAATCTTTTACCCCGGTGGAGCCATTGTCGGGGGACAAAGCAAGGATAACCGGCAGTCGCCACTGTCTAAAAAAATCGAGATCGAGAATCTCGAAAATGAAATTGATCAGCAAAAAAAGGCTCTGGATGCGATCAAGAACCAGGATCTGGTGGCGCAAAAATCATTGACCCAGATGAACGCGCAATTAAAAGACCTGGAAACAGGCTATAATCGTTGCAAGCAAGCACTGTGGGAGAAAAACAAAACAATTGAAGACCTGATCCGAAAGCAGCATGAAAGTAGCCAGTCGATTTCGGTTCAAGAGCGAAAACTTCAGGCACTCCGTCAAAAGCTGGAACAGTTAAATAAAGAGCTGACAGAAATTGAAGCATCATATAATCAGGCCAAAGAAGCCACAAAGGATCAGGAATCCGATGATCAGGCTGAGGCGATCAGACTGCAGCTGGACGAGCTGCGTTTAAAGATATCAGATAGTCAAATGATGATTACCCAGATCAAAGGCGAAATAGCCGGGTTTGATCAGCAAATTGCCTTGATGCAGGAACAATTGACGCACCAGACGGCCAGAAAAACCGCTTTGGAAGATGAAATGACGGGTTACCAAAATGACTCCCTCGAATTGATCCGGCTTCAAGAAAAACTTGAGGCAGATCATCAGCTGCTAAGCAAGAAAATAGAATCCCATCGAGATAAAAATAAACAAGCAGCAGACCTTCAAAAAACTAACGCGCAGCGGCTGGAAACCCTCCAGGAAGAAATAAAAAACGACAATCACCAATTGATTATTGACAATGACCGCAAAAACACCATTTCCACCCAATTAAACAGCTTACAGCTGCAGATGAACCATTGGGAAGAGAATATCTATAAGAGCTATGAAATCAACTATTTAATGGCTGAAGATGGCTACCGACAGTTAGCGGCAGATCACCAGCTTGATGAGCTGGATTTATCCGAAGAACGTCAGCGTAGCTTAAGAGAAAAAATTGGCGCGCTGGGGAACGTGAATCTTAACGCCATTGAGGAGTACGAAGAAATTCTCGCTCGCCATGATTTTATGAAAGCGCAAATGGATGATCTCAAAGCCGGAAAAAGTGAGCTATTAGATATTATCAATACGCTATATGACGCCATGACCGAGCAGTTTAAGGCTAACTTTATCAAACTTCAGGAGAATTTTACCCGGATCTTTAGTATCCTATTTGAAGGCGGCCGGGCTTATCTGGAGTTTACCGATCCCACTGGAGTGTTAGAAGGGGGGATTGAACTGGTGGCTCAACCGCCAGGAAAACGGCTGCGCCACATTTCGCTGCTTTCCGGAGGCGAAAAGTCAATGGTTGCCATTGCCCTACTGTTTTCATTTCTGGAAATTAATCCGTCCCCATTTTGTGTGATTGATGAGGTCGATGCGGCGCTTGATGATCATAACATTTACCGGTATATCACTTATCTTAAAAAAGTAGCACAACATAATCAGTTCATCACGATCACTCACCGACGAACGACCTTGGAAGTATGTGACAATCTCTATGGGGTGTCGATGTCCACGGATGGGGTATCGCAATTGGTATCGGTGCGACTGACAGACTACGCTTAAAATGATCACAGTGAATTGCATAAAGACGGCAAATTGCTTGCTCACTTTCGCAAGAACCCAAATAGTTAATTTTATAGGAGGCAATGATGGAATTAAGTTTATATGAACGGATGCGCAACAAACTGATCAAAACGGCTGACAATTTCAAGGAAAAAATTGAAAATGTCATGTATATGGGGAGCTTTGATGATGATTTCTTTGACGAACTGGAGGAAACCCTAATTCTTTCGGATTTGGGCGCGCAAACCTCGGTGAAAATCACTGAGTCGCTTCGGTCTAAGATTAAAGAAACGCGGTCAAAAAGCAAGGAAGAAGTGATCGGATTTCTAAAAGAAATTCTCGTCGAGATGGTTCAGGTAGAAGTAGAAAAGCCGCAGCTACCGACGATTATGCTGGTGGTCGGTGTCAATGGGGTGGGAAAAACCACCACCATTGCCAAGCTTTCTGAGCGCTATAAAAAAGAAGGGAAAAAAGTTGTTATTGCAGCGGCCGATACCTTTCGGGCGGCGGCGGTGGAACAACTCGATGAATGGGCCAGACGGGTTGGTGTGGATATTACTAAAAGCACCACCGGCGCCGATCCAAGCTCGGTGATTTTTGATGCAATTGGTGCAGCCAAGGCTCGTAAGGCCGATATTCTGATATGCGATACGGCCGGTCGTCTGCATAATAAGGTCAACCTGATGAAAGAACTAGAAAAGATCAGTCGGGTGATTAACCGCGAAGGTGAAGGGTTCTCGATTCATAATTTAATGGTCTTAGACGCTACCACCGGTCAAAATGCCATTAACCAGGCCAAGGTCTTTCATGAGTGTGTCGAAATCAAGGGGATTGTCCTGACGAAGCTCGATGGAACCGCCAAAGGCGGTATTGCCATTTCGATTATTGATGAAATGCAGATACCGATTGAATATGTCGGAATCGGCGAAAAATCAGAGGATCTGATCGATTTTGATCCACAGAAATTTGTCGATCTTCTCTTTGAGTAATGGTTCTAATAATTTTTGAAGAAATGTCCCGAATAAGGCGAATAAAAGCTTGACTTTTTTGCTGCCAGGACTTACAATAATGAAGTCGTCAAGTAAATTTCCTTTACGACGATATCGAAGGTGTATATGGAAAAAAAAGTAGGGGAACAGTATTTATTTGATTTTTATGGTGAACTGCTAACCGCTAAACAGAAGCAGATTTTAGAGTATTACTACGATGATGACTATAGCCTGGCAGAGATTGCCGAGGTAATGGCAGTTACCCGTCAGGGTATTTTTGATGTCATTAAGCGCTCTAAAGCCATGATGGAAGCCTATGAAGAAAAACTGGGACTCATCGCCAAGTTTTTAAAATCTCAAATTCTTCTGGAAGAAATAGAGAAAGATTTACGAGCTTGTGCTGATCGGGAAAAAGACGAACAGCTTAAATCTGAGTTGATGCTGGTGGTTGAAAAACTGAAAAATGTCAGTGAAGAAAACTAGAGGTGACAGATGATCTTTGAAGGATTAAATGAAAAATTTCAAAACATATTTTCCCAACTTAAACGCAAAGGAAAATTAAACGAAAAAGACATTCAGGAAGTCAATCGGGAAATTAAAATGGCTCTTTTAGAAGCCGATGTCAATTTCAAGGTTGTTAAGCAGTTTACCAAAAATATTGGTGAGCGCGCCATCGGGCAAGAGGTGCTTAGTAGCCTGACCCCGGGACAGCAGTTTATCAAGATTGTAAAAGATGAAATGACCACCCTGCTGGGCGGCGAAATTGAGCGGATGGACTTTGTTCAGGGTCGCCAGAATGTTTACATGATGGTGGGTCTTCAGGGGGCTGGTAAAACAACCACAGCGGCTAAGCTGGCCAACCTCTTGCGCAAAGAAAAAAAATTCAAACCCTTGTTGGTTGCCTGTGACGTCTATCGTCCAGCAGCAATTAAGCAGCTGGAAATTCTCGGGGATGAATTAAAGATTGATGTTTATTCCGAACATGATATAAAAGATCCGGTTGGCATTGCCACGCGGGGACTTAAAAAATCAGTAGAAGGTCATTATGATCTGGTGATCATCGATACCGCCGGTCGATTGCAAATCGATGAAGCGCTGATGGATGAACTGGTCAATATCAAAGAAGCCATTAATCCAACCGAAATTCTACTAACAGTCGATGGGATGACCGGCCAGGAATCGGTCAATGTCGCCAATGAATTTAATCGCCTGCTTGATATATCAGGGGTAATCCTGACCAAGCTGGATGGCGATACCCGCGGTGGGGCGGCCTTATCGATCACCTATACGATTGGCAAAGCGATCAAATATATCGGCACTGGTGAAAAACTGACCGATATTGAACTATTTTATCCAGACCGGATGGCATCGCGGATTTTGGGAATGGGGGATGTATTATCCTTTATTGACAAAGCCCAAAGTATGATGGATGATGAAAAAGCCAAAGAGCTGGAAGAAAAGTTTAGAAATCAGGATTTTGATCTCAATGACTTTTTGGATCAGATCAGGCAGATCGAAAGCATGGGCTCGATTAGCAGCTTGCTTGAAATGATGCCGGGAGCCAGTAAAAAAGCAATGAAGAATGTCGATTTATCGGGTGCGGATACCAAGAAAACCGAGGCCATCATCTTATCGATGACCAAGGAAGAACGCCATAAACCCGGGATCATCAATGCCAGCCGACGAAGACGAATCGCGTTGGGAAGCGGCACCATGGTAGCGGATGTTAACCGTTTGTTAAAGGGCTTTGAACAATCCAAAAAAATGATGAAGCAAATGTCAAATCCGAACATGGCTAAAAAAGGACGGATGAAGCTTCCGTTTATGTAAAATCAGTGTTATCAAGGACGTTATGTCATTAGATAAAGAAGTTAAGAAAGGGGGAACGAACATGGCAGTTAAAATCAGATTAAAAAGAATGGGTAAAAAGAAAAAACCTTTTTATAGAATCGTTGTTGCAGATGCACGCGCACCACGTGATGGTAAGTTCATCGAAGAAATTGGATACTACAACCCTTGTGTTGACCCTGCGCTCGTAAAAGTAGATGCAGATAAAGCAAGAACATGGTTGGCCAATGGCGCAAAACCAACGGACACCGTTAAGTATTTGTTAAAAAGAGAAAACGTAATCGAGTAGTACCAGGAGGTAAATGATGAAAGAACTTGTGGAAATTATTGCAAAGGCTCTTGTTGAACACCCCGATGCGGTATCTGTCTCAGAAGTTGAAGGCGAACAATCCATTGTGTTGGAATTAAAAGTTGCTGACGACGATATGGGCAAGGTCATTGGAAAACAGGGGCGTATCGCAAAAGCAATTCGTACCGTCATAAAAGCCGCTGCCACGAAAGAAGACAAACGTGTCATGTTGGAAATCATCCAATAAAGGCATTGGGCTGTGTATACAGCTCTTTTTTTTCGTGTCTTTTTAGGGCAAAAAACAGGAGATAATAATGGAAAATAATAATCGTTTAATCATCATTGGCCGCATTCTTGGTGTCCATGGAATCAAGGGCGAAATAAAAGTACAGCCCCTCACCGACGATCCGGGGCGTTTTTATGATCTGGATGCGATCACCCTGATCGATGGAAAAACTGAAGTAGACTATAAGATTAGCAATTGCCGCCTTCATAAAAATAATGTCCTGCTGTTTATTGAAGGGATCACTAGCCGCAATGAAGCTGAAATGCTGACTGGCAGACAAGTTGGGATTCCGAAAGAACTGGCGGTTGAATTGGCTGAAGATGAATTTTTTATCGAAGAATTGCTGGGCTTGCCGGTTTATAATGACGGACAACTGTTAGGAAAAATTACCGATGTGATGCAAGCCGGAGGGGTGGATGTTTATACCATCACGGCAGGCAAGAAAGTCTACTGCGTACCGGCCCGAAAGCTCTATTTCAATGAAATCAATGTTAAGGCCGGTCGGATTGACGCCAGCATCCCCCAGGAAATATTAGATTTATGAGATTTTATTTTTTAACCTTATTTCCGGAAATCTTTGAAACGTATTTTCAAACCGGGATGATCGGTCGCGGTGTCAAGGCGGGCCTGATTGATTATAGCGTGATCAATATTCGCGATTTCTCTGGCAATAAACATCATAAGGTCGATGATACTCCTTATGGCGGTGGCGCCGGAATGGTGATGACAGCTCCGCCAATTGTTGCAGCCTTAAAAAGCATTCCCGATTTTAACACCTATCCAGTCATTTATTTAACGCCGGGGGGTAAACCCTTTGAGCAAAAAGATGGGCTGAAGCTTTCTAATTATCCGGGGATCATTTTCATTTGTGGTCATTATGAAGGGATCGACCAGCGGGTAATTGATGGTTATGTGGATCTGGAATTTTCGGCGGGGGACTATGTCTTAACCGGTGGGGAATTACCGGCTTTGACCCTTGCTGATGCCATTTCCCGGCACATTCCCGGTTTTTTGGGAAATGGGGACAGTTTGGCGGAAGAATCGTTTGAACGTCATTTGCTGGAGTATCCTCATTATACCAAGCCCCGGGAATTCGAAGGTCAAGAAGTACCTGAAATCCTCCTATCAGGCAATCATGCTGAGATCAATAAGTGGCGTTTAAGCCAGGCGGAAGCACGGACGCGGTTAATACGACCAGATTTATTTGAAAAATATGAAAGTGCAAGAAAAGAAAAATAAAACTTGCATAAAGAAAAAACAAAGTGTATAATATGTCAGTATGTTATCAAGAGAGACGGTCCTCTGTACGAGATGCATGAACGTCGCAAATCGAATTTTAAGGAGAAAGTAATGGACATTATTAAAAAGATTCAATTAGAAAATATGAAGGCAGAACCACCAAAGTTTAGCGTTGGTGATACTGTAAAAGTTCATGTTAAAGTAATCGAAGGTAAAAAAGAGCGAATTCAGATTTTTGAAGGCATCGTGCTGAAAAAACAAAATGGCGGTGTTGGTGAAACCTTTACTGTGCGTAAAATCTCTTCAGGCTTTGGGGTTGAACGAACCTTCCTGATCCACTCACCAAAAATCGAAAAAGTTGATGTGGTCCGACGAGGTAAGGTGCGTCGAGCTAAACTTAACTATCTTCGTGATCGCGTTGGTAAAGCAGCAAAAGTCAAAGAAAAAAGAGCGTAATTCAGAGGCTGGCAAGCCTCTTTTTTTAATTAGCTGGTGTTTTTAATAAATAATTCGTTGTTTAGCAAGGAAGTGAAGAAATGAAAGAAGATCGCGAATCTAAGGGTAATTTGGAACTTAAAGAATGGATACAATCCGCAGTGATTGCCATTGTTCTTGCTTTTATCATAAAAATGTTTTTATTCGACTTTGTCATGGTTCAGGGAAGCTCGATGTATCCCACCTTGGTAGAGGGAGATCGGCTGATTGTCAATAAGATCGGCTACACGATCGGCGAGCCGGATTACGGTGAGATCGTGATCCTCAGCTACAGTGACAGTGTCGAGTATGTCAAACGGGTGATTGGCAAAGGTGGTGATACCATTGAGATTAAGGATAGGGTTGTTTACCGCAACGGCGAACCCTTATCTGAAGATTATATCAACACCGAAGCATACGAAGATTTTTCAGAAGTCACCGTACCAATCGGGACTTATTTTGTCATGGGCGATAACCGGGCTAATAGTTCTGATAGTCGTTATCCGAGTCTGGGTTTTGTCGAAAGTGATGCTATTGATGGAAAAGTCATTTTTCGAATTTGGCCGCTTTCGGAAATTGGACTGGTATAAAATGTCAGAAGAGAAAATTGAATATATCCAATGGTATCCAGGCCACATGGCCAAAGCCAATCGAGAAATCAAAGAAAAACTCAAACTCATCAATGTGGTGATCGAAGTGGTCGACGCCAGGCTGCCACTGTCAAGCAAAAATCCCGAGATTAACCAGTATACCTGGAACAAGCAGCATATCTTGCTGCTGAATAAGTCGGATCTAGCTGATCCGGAAGTCAGCCTTGACTGGATCGACTGGTTTAAAAAAAATACCGATATTCAGAAGATTGTACTATTTGATGCCTTCGACCGGCGGATGAAAACTGACCTGGTCAGAACCATTCATGAATTGAATATCAAAGAAAAAGCTCAGGTAAAATGCCTGGTTTGCGGGATCCCCAACGTCGGCAAATCGACGGTTATTAATAGCCTGATCGGCAAAAGGAAAACCCAGATTGGCAATAAGCCAGGCGTTACCAAGGGTCAACAATGGCTCAGTACCCCAGATCACCTAATGCTGCTGGATACCCCAGGAATATTATGGCCAAAATTTGAAGACCCGCTGGTCGGGCTACATTTAGCCTGGTTAGGCTCGATCAAAGATACCATTTATGAAAAAGAAAATATTGCGGCCGATTTGTTAAAATACTTGTTGGTGTATTATCCTGATGAATTGGAAGCGATTTACAAGATCGAGGTTGCAGGAAAAAATCTTCCCGAGGTCTTCGATGCCATTGCAAAAAGCCGGGGTCTGCTGATTAAAGGTGGCGAATATGATTATGCCCGAACCAGTGCGCTAATTCTTAATGACTTTAAAAATGGTCGGATTGGCCGGATTACCTTAGAACGACCCTAGCATTAGCTTTTTATAAATAGCTTTTTATAAATAGCGTTTTATTAAAAGCAATTTATAGATAGCAGTTTATAAAAAGCATTCTATGAATAATTGAAACAATCAACTTCTGTTTGGCAGAAAGCTGGTTGTTTTTTTTATTTTCGATCTGTAGTATAATGACAATAGAGAATAGTGACTAATAAACATCGAGGTAATTATGAATACATTTGAAAATATGACAGTTGCTGGGATAAAGGAATACGTCTCACAAAAGCAAATGCAATTATATCCGGATCTGATCCCGATGCTAAAGAAAGATCACCGCGTTGCCGTTAAGAAAATTGGCCAAGCTTTGGAAAAGAAAGTCGCTGCAAGAGATAAAGAAATCGATCGAATCATAAAGATGAAGTCAATCGAAGCGGGCTACTACAATAAAGGTATTAAAAGAATTGGTGGCATCGATGAGGTTGGACGCGGTCCCTTAGCCGGCCCAGTGGTGACCTGTGTGATTATCTTAAAACCTGATTCCAGCCGCTTATATGTCAACGATTCAAAAAAAGTTTCAAAAAAAATTCGGGAAAGTTTATGCGAGCAGCTACTTGAAGATGCCTTGGATTATGCTATTGGCCAGGTCGACAATGATGTGATCGATAATTTAAATATTCTAAACGCCACCAAAAAAGCGATGATGGATTCATTAGCCACCCTATCAATAAAACCAGACCTACTGTTGATCGATGCCCTGCATATTGATTCCCAAATTCCCCAAAAATCAATTATCCATGGTGATGCTAGCAGTTACGCGATTGCGGCGGCAAGCATTGTTGCCAAGGTTTACCGGGATAATTTGATGCAGCTTTATCACGAGCAGTATCCGGAGTATGGTTTTGATCACAATATGGGTTATGGTACTGCCGAACATATCAAAGCCCTTCACAAGTATGGACCAACACCAATCCATCGTCGTAGTTTCATTCAGAATTTAGGTTTGTCATGAAGACTCATAATGTAAAAAAGGGCAAGGCCGGAGAAGCATTGGCAATGGCATTTTTAAAAAATGCTGGTCATCACATTCGTGAAACGAATTACAAAAAACCTTCCGGTGAAATTGATCTAATTAGTCTGGATGGCGAGACTCTGGTTTTTAGCGAAGTAAAGTATCGAAGAAACCTCGATTATGGCTATCCCCGCGAAGCAGTCAGCCGGACAAAGCAAAAACGGATTGCCAAAACAGCACTTTGGTATTTAAAAGAAAAACAACTTGATGATGTTAATGTCCGCTTTGATGTCATCGAAATATACTATTTAGCGGATGGGGAGCTAGTGATTAACCATTTCGAAAACGCATTCTCAATTTAATCATCATTTCTTTAATTAGAATTGAACAGCATTAAAAAATGAAAATAAAACAGAAATAAAACAGGGCTGAAGTCAAAATTTGACAACAGTCCTGTTTTGATTGTGAAAATACTATTGGCCGTCATCCACCGAGATCAGAAAAACCTTTTCAGAATAGGTGCCCTTAGCTTGTTTATTCTGAATTTTCAAATAATCAATGTGAAGTGGCTCGTACTCGAATGTTTCCACAATTGCATCCAGTAATTCGTAGATATCCGAAAGTTCATCTTCCGAGGGTCGCTTCAAAAAAATTTGAGCCTTTTCAAGAAGCTTTTCCTTTAATGCATCTCGAACTTCTGATTCACCTAAGATTTTGTACTCACAGGTACGTCCGCTGTCTTTAATGATTTCAGGAATCTTATCCCGAACAATTTTGTTGTACTCAACTTTCATAATCTATCACCTCAAGCATATTATACCCAATGGCTTGTGCTAAAAACAAGAGGAATAAGATATTTTTAAGAAAACCTCAAAAAGTCGTAAACGAGTGGTGGTATAATGAATGCTAGGGAAATAATCAAGAGTCATTTTGGGATAGTTTGAGTAATAAAGGGCGAATGGGGTATCTTGACTATAATATTTATGGACAGTATCGATTAGCTAGATGATTTAATTATTTTAAAGAACGAGATAATGCTTGTGTTTTTCCTGTAAAAATACTATATTTAGAATAGTTATATTTTGCAGTTGCTATCACTGTAATTGTTAACACATAAAAAAATGAATGGAACAGATCAGAAAAGTGACAATGTTAAGGGAGGTTGGCATAAAATGGCGAGTAAGATATTTTTGGCGTCACCGCACATGAGTGACGAAGGATACGAAATGGGATTTATTCAGGAGGCATTTAGGGCAAATTGGATCGCACCCCTTGGTCCAAATGTCAATGAATTTGAAAAGGAATTTGCATTAAAAGTTGGCTCAAAAAATGCCGCTGCCTTAAACACTGGAACAGCAGCGATTCATCTGGCCTTACGAGCTATTGGTGTTGGCGCAGGCGATGTTGTCTTTTGTTCATCACTAACATTCTCAGCGACTGCTAATCCGATTATCTATGAAAAAGCAGTGCCGGTATTTATTGATAGTGACAATGAAACCTGGAACATGTGCCCAGAAGCTTTGGAGCGGGCATTTAAAAAATATCCCAATGTCAAGGCTGTCATCGTGGTTCATCTTTATGGGCTGTCGGCGGATATTGATAAACTGATCGAGATTTGCCAAAGATATAATGTCCCGATCATTGAAGATGCAGCCGAATCTCTGGGGACCGTCTACAAGGGCAAACAAACCGGAACCTTTGGTGAGTATGGGGCTTTTAGTTTTAATGGGAACAAAATAATTACGACCTCAGGTGGCGGGATGCTGGTTTCAAACAATGATGAAAGAATCAGTAAAGTGAGGTTCTGGGCGACCCAGTCCAGAGATCCGGCCAGACATTACCAGCATAGTGAGTTAGGTTTCAATTATCGAATGAGTAATATCTCAGCCGGAATTGGCCGTGGCCAATTAATGGTGTTAGATCAGAGAATTGCCCAGAAGAAACACATTTTTGAGTATTATCAGCAAGAATTAGGTCTTTTGTCGGGGCTTTCCTTTATGCCCATTAATGATTGGAACGAACCGAATTATTGGCTAAGCTGCATAATCTTAAGCGGCTCGGTGCAACCAGTCGATGTTATGGATGCTTTAGAGCAAGAAAATATCGAATCAAGACCAATCTGGAAACCCATGCATAAACAACCTTTTTTTGAAAAGTATGATTATTTTGGAGAACAAGTGTCTGAAAAATTATTTTCAACCGGCATCTGTTTACCTTCTGATACAAAGATGACCGATGTCGATCTGGATAGAATATGTATGATCATCAAAGGATTGTGGAAATAAATGATTTACCAAAAATTTCTAAAAAGACCGATGGACTTTTGTCTGTCTTTAATTGCAATTATTGTATTATCCCCGTTATTCGTTGTTTTAGCGATTATGGTTAGAAAAAAGCTAGGCAGTCCAGTTTTATTTAAACAGGAAAGACCCGGATTAAATGAAAAAATATTTGTGATGTATAAATTTAGAACAATGACAGATCACAAAGATAATAATGGAGATTTACTACCTGATGAACAACGCTTGACGAAGTTTGGAAATTTTTTAAGATCGACAAGTCTGGATGAACTGCCAGAGCTTTTAAATGTCCTGCGCGGCGATATGGCTGTGATTGGTCCCAGGCCACTGCTGATTAAATATCTGCCGCTTTATAATGCCCAACAAAAGCGCCGACATCAGGTCAGGCCAGGCTTGTCGGGGTTGGCACAGGTTAATGGCAGAAATGCAATCAGCTGGGAAGAAAAGTTTGAATTAGATATCCGCTATGTCAACAGTATTAGCTTTATCGGCGACATAAAGATTATTTTCAAGACCTTTAAAAAGGTTTTCAAAAGGGAAGGTATTAACAATAAAATAGATGGAACCATGGAAGAATTCAGAGGCTCGAAATAATGACACTGCAAAAAATCTTCTTTTTTGCAGTGCAGGAAGAAGAAGCGAATTATTAAAAAACTGTAGCACCTCTTTAAATGAAAAGGTTAAGCTTATCGCAACTGATTGCAGCAAATTTGCGCCGGCACTTTATTTTGCAGATAAACGCTATATTGTCCCCAGGATAGATGATCCTTTATATCTGGAGGTGCTTTTAAATATATGTAATATCGAAAAAATTGATGCCATTACGACATTGATTGATCCAGAAATTCAGATTTTATCCGATAACCGAAAGAAGTTTGAGGACATCGGCGTAGAAGTTTTAGCACCCGACATCGATACCGCCAATTTATGTTTTGATAAATTCAAACTCTTTCAGCATGCTGTCAAGCATAATATCGCTACGATTCCTACATATGGTAACATCGAAGAATTTAACAATGCATTTGTTAATAATGCAATCGAATTCCCAGTATTTGTAAAACCAAGGTTCGGTAGTGGAAGTGTGGGGGCAAGAAAGGTTGAAAGCCTTGAAAAGTTAACAGCATTATTGGCAGATGATGAGAGTCTGATTATTCAGAAGTATATGACAGGACTGGATATTGATGCAGATGTTTATATTGATACAATTTCAAAGGAAGCAGTTCGCATTTTTGCCAAGAAAAAGCTTGAGAGTACGATCGGTGGGGCAAGCAAAACTGTTTCATTTAAGGATAGCAATCTTGTTCGTTTGATTCAGAAGATAATGAGCACGCTGAATTTTAATGGACCCATTGATATTGATTTTTTTTACACCGACGGAATCTATTATCTGTCTGAAATCAATCCCCGCTTCGGTGGGGCATACCTGCATGCATTTGGGGCTGGCGTTGATTTCTTTAAATGTATCGCAAATAATCTTAATGGCATCAGTAATAAAGCGGATTATTATAGCTATGATGATAATATTGTCATGATGATGTATGACAGCATTATCATCAGAAAGGAGAATGAGCTTGGTTAACAGTTTACAAGACATTGAAACACCAGTTTTTGTCCTCGATAAGTTAAAGCTTGATGAAAATATCAGCCAATTACAAGAAGCCTTAAATCGCTATTGGCCCAATTATGTGATCGGCTATTCGTTTAAAACGAATGCCTTGCCGTGGTTACTCAATTATCTAAGAGACTGTGATTTTTACGCAGAAGTTGCCTCATCAGATGAGTATGAGCTAGCTAAATCAACAGGGTTTTCGCACCGTCAAATTATTTACAATGGTCCGGTTAAAAGCGAAGCGACATTTACGGATGCATTGCTAAATGGAGTCATCGTAAACATTGACTCGCAGCTGGAACTGCGCTGGCTTAATAACTTACTAGAAACGACCAGCCAACAATTCAAAGTTGGGTTAAGGGTGAACTTTGCTATTGAAGATGTTTGTCCTGATGATATTGGTTACCAGGAAGACGGTACGCGTTTCGGGTTTAGTCTGGAAAGCGGAGAATTGTATCGAATAATGGATCAATTGATTGCAACTGGGCGCATTCACGTTGCCGGCTTACACCTGCATTGCACAAGCCATACTCGCAGTGTCGCAGTCTATCGGGCGCTCGCGAAAATAGCTTGTCAAATTAGTAATGATACTGGCTTAAGCTTTGATTTTGTTGATATTGGCGGTGGTTTTTTTGGTGGCGTTCCAGGTAAACCGACGTTTAATGACTATCTAGAGGCCATTCATCAAGAATTGTCAAAGAATTATGATGTTAACACCACAAGGCTGGTTTTAGAGCCCGGTTCGGCGATCATCGGTTCGCCTATTTCTTTTTTGACCAGTGTGATTGATGTAAAAGATACCCCCAAAAGCCGTTTTGTCACCATTGATGGGAGTCGAGTCAACATTGATCCGCTGATGAGAAAAGCTACTTATTCATATGATCTTTCAATCGCAAAAACAGCTCGAGTAATCCACCCAAAACAGATCATATGTGGGTTTACATGCATGGATCTCGATCGATTGATGGTATTAACGGATTCCCAGGCACTAAATATTGATGACCGGATCATTTTTAATATGGTTGGTTCTTATACGATGAGTTTAAATCCGTTATTCGTCAATTTTTTTCCAGCTGTTTACGTCAAAGATGGTGACCGTTTAATGCCAGCTCGTCAGGCAATGTCAGTTGGCGAGTATCTGCAAATCGGCAACTCCGGCAGATAATTTTACACAGCAATCTTCACAAATTCCGAATAAGCTAAAGAAAGGCTATCAATATGAAAGACAGACTGATCATTATTGGAGCCAGCGGCCATGGGAAAGTAGTCGCTGATATTGCCTTGCAGATGAATCGATGGAAAACGATCACCTTCTTTGATGATAATGAATCGCTAGTATCTGCATTCGGGCTGAATGTTTCTGGCACATCGACCCAAGCAATTGCCCATACAAAGGATGCCGATGTTTTTGTCGCAATTGGCAACAACGCCTTTCGTGAACGTTTTCATGCCCAGATCGAAGCAAAGGGATCAAGACTGCCAGTACTTATTCACCCCCATGCAATTATTGCTCCAGATGTAAAAATAGGGGATGGGTCAGTGATTATGGCGGGTGTTGTCATTAATGCTTCCAGCAAACTAGGTAAGGGGTGTATCATTAATACCAGCGCTACCGTCGATCATGATAATATTATTGAAGATTTTGTTCACGTGTCACCTGGAGTAAATTTAGCAGGGGGTGTGACAATCGGTAAAAGATCTTGGATTGGCATTGGCAGTATTATCAGCCATAACTTATCGGTAACTGATAATTGTATGATTGGCGCAGGGGCTGTGGTTGTTAAGGATATTACCGAACCGGGAACCTATGTCGGCGTCCCGGCGAAACGGATCAAATAATTGGCAAAGAAAAAATTTCAAATCATATAATGCGAATCAATATCCGAATAAACAACAAATAATTTCAAGGAGGTGGGGATAATGAAGCGTGCTTTAATGATGGCCTCGGTCGCCTCAATGATCAGTTCATTTAATCGCGATAATATAAAGATTCTTGAAGATCAGGGCTTTCAAGTGGATATTGCCTGTAATTTCGAATATGGTGATGACTCCAGTCGTGATCGCGGGATTGCCTATCGCAAAGAAGTAGAAGCTAAGGGGAACCAGACCTATCAGCTTCCGATATCGAGAAGTATCTTAAATGTCAATGAAATTATCGCGGCCTATCGGTTAATGAAAAAACTGTGTATCAGCAATCGCTATGAGATCGTTCATTGCCATTCGCCAATTGGTGGGGTGGTTGCCAGATTGGCATGCAGAAAAGCCAGGAAGACTGGCACGAAGGTGATCTACACCGCACATGGCTTTCATTTTTATACGGGAGCACCAAAAAAGAATTGGCTGCTCTATTATTCAGTTGAAAGATGGGTCTCAAGATTCACGGATCTAATCATTACCATCAATAGCGAGGATTATAAAAGAGCGCAAACTTTTAAAGCCAGAGAAGTTGTCTATATTCCGGGAATTGGTGTCGACACCGATAAGTTTAGAAAGGTCGATGCTGATCGTAACAAGATCAGAAAAGAACTGGGGATAGATGACGATACGGTAGTATTACTGTCGATCGGGGATTTAATAACAAGAAAGAATCATGAAACGGCACTGCGAGCCGTTGCAAAGCTTACGCATCAGAATTATCAATATATGATTTGTGGGGAAGGAAAACTTGGCAGCTATTTAAAAACATTGGCTAAACAACTGGATATCGAAAATAAGGTACAATTTCTTGGATACCGGAGTGATATTCCTGACATATGCAAGGCATCAGATGTTTTTATTTTTCCATCTTACCAGGAAGGCTTGCCGGTGGCGATGATGGAAGCGATGTCAGCCGGATTGCCAATTGTCTGTTCATCGATTCGCGGGAATACGGACTTAATTGCCAATAATGCAGGCGGATTTCTACATCCTCCCCAAGATCTGGTCGGCTTTTCAAGTAGTATAGATCAACTAATCATCAATAGCGACTTACGAAAAGAAATGGGTCATCGCAATTCAGAAGAAGCCTATCAATATGATAAAAAGAATGTCAATGTCATCATGGCAAAAATATACGCTGGCATCGAATAATAAGGTTTATTCAGGCTAGGATACAATTTATCCTAATTTAGCGTAAGCTAGCGGGCAGAGATGAGGTAAGCAAAAATGAAAATACTACACATTTTAAATACCGGTAAGCTATCCGGAGCCGAAAATGTAGCGGCCGATATTTGCATGATGTTTAAGAACGACTATCAAATGGCCTATTGTTCGCCAGATGGTTTAATCCGGCAAGCTCTAGAAGACAGAGATATTACATATCTTCCAATTGATAGTTTAACTATCAAAGCATTGAACCGCGTGATCTCTGAATATCAACCGGATTTGATTGATGCTCATGATGTCAGAGCTACCGTCCTTGCTGCAACAATCGCTGACAAAGGGATTCCCTTTATCTCCCATTTACATGTTAATAACGATGATATGAAAAAACTAACGATCAAGTCATTTTTATATATGATCGCAGCAAGAAAAGCAAAAAAAATTATTGCGGTGTCAGAAAGCTGTATAAATGATTACTTTTTTAAACCGGTTATCAAAAATAAAACAATTGTCTTGAAGAATATTATTTATTCACAAAGACTAAATGCCTTAATTGACAAGGATAGCCAGGAATACTGTTTTGATTTTATTTTTTTAGGAAGGCTCACCGATCAAAAAAATCCGCAACGCATCGCAGCAGTAGCTTCTTCAGTGCTAAAACAACTGCCTTACGCCAGATTTGGGGTGATTGGCGAAGGCGAGTTAAAAGAAGAGATGCTAGAAATCTTTGAAAAAGAAGGTGTTACAAAGCAGGTCTTTTTTACAGGCAATTTATCATACCCCTATAAAGCAATCAAACAAGCCAACTGCATGCTGTTTTGTTCCAGATTTGAAGGTACCCCGATTTCAGCTCTGGAGGCGATGTATTTTGGTGTGCCAATCGTTTCAACTCCAACAGATGGTTTGATCGAATTGATTGACAATAATATAACTGGGTATCTATCCGATGATGACGATTGTTTAGTGAGCGCGATTATTAAGCTTATTGAAAACAAAGAAATAAGAAAAGAAATGTCAGAGAAACAAATCGAAAAATTCAATCGTATTAATAATGAAGACAATTATAAAATAATTTTAAGTGGCGTCTATGCAAATGCCATAAAAGCAGAATGAAGAAAGTTAGTGTTCACAAATGCGAATGATTGATCAGGATCAATCGATATCAACTGTAATAGCTTGATGTAAAAGTGATACAATTAAGAGAGGACAAATAATGAAGTTGCAAACTGAAAAAATCAGTGATTTTAAATATATACTTATCGCTTTGTTTCCGATTTTATCTCTTTACGAATTTTTACCACTATTTGATATTGGTAATTTTATATTGATGGCAATTATTACTAGCGGCGTGATCAAAAGAAATCTGGTGATTCGCATTAACATTGAAATACTGGTCACCATGTTGATCCTGATTATTCTCAATTTAATTGTTGGGGCATTGAAATACCCAGATATTACAAACACAATTAATAATTCTGGGGGAATGCTTGTCTTTATGATATTGGCCAGTGTTTTGTGCTGTCCCGGCTATCTGGATAAGGAAAAGCTTTATCGAGCCTGTGGTTTAGTGGCTCTGATAGCAACTGCTTTTCTACTTTATCAGGCTATTGCATATAATATTTTTGACGTGATTATTAGAGGTAATATCCCATTTTTAAGGGCGATTGAATTATCAGGTTTTGAGTCGATTGAATATGGCCGGCCAACATCGTTTTTTTATGAGCCGGCGCATTATTGTATTTATGTTGCGCCAATCTATGCGATGGCAATAATAAAAAAAGATTATTGGCTGGCAATGGTCCTCTTTGCAGGCGGGGTTCTATCAACCAGTACCACCGGTATTATTCTGTTACTGATTATTCCAGTAATTATTAATATTAAAAAGGCAAAAATACTGGTCTACATGATCGTCTTTTCGATCATGGGGATTGCCTTGTTCGTCTATTTGCCAGACCTATTTCGTGAATATTTAAGTAAATTAAGCCTGCCCAGTTTAGTGGAAAATATCAGAATATTAGGAACACTGAGCTTATTCCAATATTTTTCATTACCGGAATGGATTTTTGGAGTCGGTATAAATCGACTAGCAGAATTTCTTTATATGAACGGCGAAACTTATGGTAGAAATTATGCAAATTCTTTCATCTTTCAGGTTTTTTCATTTGGACTGCTTGGATCAATATTGTGGGTAAATCTTTTTGTGATGATGTACCGAAAAATCAGTTCGAATTATCGAGTGATGTGGTATATATTAATGTTTGTTTTGGTAAGTGATCAGATTTTGTTTAATCGTAACTTGCTTTATCTGCTGATCTGGGTTTATATTGTGTCTCGTGAATCAGAGTTGCATGTTTATGAATCGTCGGTGATGCTCAAAGGTGTTGTTTAAATGGAAAAACTGAGGGTGATGACCATGAGAGAAGCATTAATAAGTGTGATTATGCCAGTCTACAATGCCGAAAAACGGTTGGAAATGTCGATTAACAGTGTTTTGAATCAAACCTATCAGCAGCTTGAATTAATTCTGATTGATGACGGTTCAACGGATTCATCAGCGATGATTTGCGATCAATACGCCAGAGCAGATAAAAGAGTAATGGTCGTTCATCAAGAAAATGCCCGGGTGAGTGCAGCCCGGAATCGCGGGATTCAACTAGCGACCGGGGAGTATCTGTCTTTTATCGACGCAGATGATACTATTGATCCAGAAACTTACGCTGTGGTGATGAAACAATTTACCGATCGCTCAATTGATATGGTGATCTATGGAATGCAGTTCGACTATTACAAAAATCAGAAGCTACAGAAAAGACATATTAAAAGCATTGAAAAGAACTACTGTTTTAATGTTAAAAATATAAACGCACATTTTTCTTATTTGTCTGATCAAAACTACTTTTTATCATCCTGTAACAAGGTCATCAAATCCACCATCATCAAAGATAATCAGATTGTCTTTGAAAAGGAAATGTCGATATTGGAGGATTTTAAATTTGTCTTAGACGTTCTGGAAAAATCAAAAAAAGTCTGTGTTCTGGATGGAGCGTGGTATCATTATTATCATGATTTGAATGCTTCGCAACTTAAACGGCGGCCAGCTATTGATTATATCCGGAATTTTCAGATATTAGATAAACGGCTCAGAGAATTCTCGCAAAAATTTGAAATGGACAAGGGTAATGAACTCGAAAAAATCAATGGCATGATTTTGAGATATTATATCATCGCCATCGAAAAACGTTTTACCAGTAATGATCGTTTAAAAGAAAAATACATCAAGATGAAAGAGATTATTACATTAAATGAATTTCAAACTGCATTAAAAAATGCTGCTGTCTCGGGAAAAAGGCTAATAATCGTTGTTCATTTACTTAAGAAAAAGAGTTTTATAATTTTGTTTTGGTTATTTCTTGCAAATGGTTATTTAGGTAAAATGTTCCGTTGAAAAGTAGCGATAATTCTAATGCACTAGATGCAATCAATAAGGCTAGCAGCTAAATTGCGAATCAATCCAATTAGTAAACAATCACAGAAAATGGTGGACTTATGTCAAGAACAGCGAATTCAATCAAGAATATAAAATATGCACTGATCGGTCAAATGTTGGCATTGTTGGTTACATTTGTTTCGCGAATCGTCTTTGTTACAGTATTAAGCGCGGAATACTTAGGAATCAATGGCCTGTTCACCAATATTTTGTCAATCTTATCATTGGCTGAATTGGGAATTGGTACAGCGATTGTCTACAGCATGTACAAACCGATAGCCGAAAACAATGTTGAAAAAATAAAATCGTTAATGAAATTATTTAAAAAAACTTATACACTTATCGGCCTGATTATTATCGCATTGGGAATAATGCTCGTCCCGTTCTTGCATTTTTTTATCAAAGATATTCCAGAAGTAGATTACATCAACCTTATTTTTATAATCTTTGTCGTTAATTCGGCGATATCCTATTTTTTTTCATATAAGCGTTTTTTGATTATCGCCAATGAAAAAAAATACATTGCTTCGCTCTACCGCTATGCAATTTTTATCGCGATGAGTATTTTTCAGATAATCATTTTATATACAACCCAAAACTACATTTTATTCTTATCTGTCGAATTGGTGGCGACCCTATCTGAAAACATTCTGGTTTCGCTCAGAGCCGATAAGATGTTTCCTTATTTGAAGGAAAAAAATATTCTACCATTGGAAGCTAAAGAAAAGATTGAGATCAAAAAAAATGTCCAGGCGTTGATCTACCATCGAATTGGTGGTGTTGTCGTTTTGGGTACCGATAATATCCTGATCTCGATGCTAATTGGGATTGTGGCAGTCGGGATTTACTCAAACTATTTACTGATTATTGCATCACTGACAATGATCTATGGATTAATATTTGAATCATTAACGGCCAGCATCGGTAATCTTGGGATAACCCAATCGGCAGAAAAGAATCGCAGTGTCTTTTCCAGCACAAATTTTGCCGCTTTCTGGATCTACGGATTTTCAGCGATTGCACTTTGGAATCTGGTGAATCCATTTATTTACCTCTGGTTGGGGGGAGAATACCTGTTTGATATGGAAATCGTGGCAATTTTGATTGTCAATTTCTACATGATGGGGATGAGAACAAGCGTCAGAGTCTTTAAAGATGCCCATGGCTTATATTGGTATGATCGCTATAAACCGCTGGCCGAATCGATTATTAACATTGTGGCATCGGTGATACTTGCAAATTATGTTGGCGTGGCGGGGATTTTTTTGGGAACAATGGTCAGCACCATCACTACCAGCTTTTGGGTGGAGCCATTTGTTTTGTACAAGTATGGGTTTGAATCCAGTTCGGCTGAGTATTTTAAACAATACCTTAAGTATGCAGTCATAACAATCGGAGCAGGGATGATCACCTGGTTTATCTGTCAATATGTTGTCGACACCGGAATTATCAGTTTTATGATTAGAGTCTTGATCTGCGGCGTCGTTCCCAATCTGTTATTCTTTTTGATCTTTAGAAAAAATAATGATTTCTCTTATATAATACAGGTAGCGAAAAGTCAATTAATCGACAGAGCAATTAAAATCTTTAAATAAAAAACTGAATGTGGCAATTTGTGATGATGCTCTATTAAGAATGATATAAAAACGTGCTTAGAAAATTTTATGATGCGGATTTTTAAAAATCCTGCTAAATATTTTGCTGCTTCAGTCGATCTTAAAGGTAAGAAGTACTGAGCAATAACTAAGCCAAGCAGAAGGAATGCACTAACATTACTGGTTCAATTACGAAACAGTCAATTTACTTAAATTTGACTGTATAAATTAGAATTAGTCATAATTGTATTGACTGGATCATTAAAGTGTGATATATTGAGCCTAACCACAGCAATGCAATATGCTAATATTCCAATATTGCATATCGTTCTAAACAAAATGACATTAAAAGGGTAGCAAAGCTGTAATCAACTAAATAAATCGTGGAATTACTTTCCGACGATAAAGGCAAACCGGTTGAAAAACCGGGACGCAAAACTAAAGGGCCTGTAAAATGGCAGCCAGTTACCGAAGGGGAAGTTTTTTGTAGTCAGAAATTATTTAAATGAAAGTCGAATAGATTTTTTCGGTCAAGATATAGTAGAAATTTAAAGAGTTGTTAGGAAGACGCTCAGTCAAAAAGGAGGGAGTCGGCAAGCAAGTACATAAATGGTAAAAGTTAAAACTGTTGAAGCAACTCTTCAACGATAAAGGCAAACCTATCGAAAGATAGGGACGCAAAGCTAGAGGGCCTCTAAAATGGCAGCCAGCTACCGAAAGAAGAGTTTTTTATTTAATGATTGTATCGATCCATCGATAAGGGCAAACCAACTGAAAAGTTGGGACGCAAAGCTAAGGGCCTTAACTGCAAAGAAAGGTAGCCGGCTACCGAAAGGAGCACCACCATGAAAAAGATATCCGTTTTATTAGTTACATTGATGTTATTACTAAGTTCAATGCCAGTATATGCAGCACCAGGAAATTCAGGCACAGCAAAAGCGAAAAATCCCAAAAGACCAGTTGCCGTAACAGAACCAGCACCAGTCGTAACAGAACCGGCACCAGTCGTAACAGAACCGGCACCAGTGGTGACAGAACCGGCACCAGTTGTGACCGAGCCAGCACCAGTCGTTCCAGAACCGGAACCAGTGGTCACCGAACCTACTCCAGTGGTGACTGAGCCGGTACCAGTGGTGACCGAGCCAACCCCAGAACCTCAGCAAAAATCAGTTAAAGATTATGGCGCTAAAGGGGATGGCGTAACAAACGACACAGCAGCAATTCAAAAAGCGCTTGATGAAAGCAGTGCGGTCTATATTCCGGATGGCACATATTTGATAAATGTTGATCAGACATTAAAACCAAAATCGAATCAAAGTATTACCTTAAGCCAAAATGCTATTTTAAAAGCTCTCCCCTCTTCAAATGGATACAATGCCGTGGTTCGGATGATTGGTGTAAGCAATGTCAGCATCACCGGCGGAAAGATTGTTGGCGAACGATATGAACACCAGGGAACCACAGGAGAATGGGGAATGGGAGTCCATGTCATTAATGGGTCAAGTAATATCTCAATTAGCAATATGACAATCAGCGATTGTTGGGGTGATGGTATTTTTCTTGGAGATTCCCCAGCAGTAACCGATATTACGATTGATAATGTCATTAGTGAGAACAATCGACGTCAGGGTTTATCAATTACCGATGCGAAACGGGTAGTCGTCAGTAATAGTATTTTTAGAAACACAAATGGTACCTTACCAGAAGCCGGCATTGACATTGAACCAGACCCAAATCAGATAGCTGAAGACATCCAGATTATCAATACCCAATGTTATGGTAACAAGGGTTCGGGCTTAGATTTAATGGGTATCACAGGAATCATCCAACGGGTTACGGTTACTGGTAGCACCATGACAGACAATGCCAGTATGGGAATTCGCCTTGTCAAAGCAAAAGATCTAACCTTTAGTGATAACACCGTCATTAATAATCTTTACGGGATTGAAATTGAGAGTGATGTTAATAACGCTTCTTTCAAAAATATGACCGTCTCAAAAAATAAGTATCGGGGAATCTCACTGGTAACATCAGGTCAGGCACAAGGGGTCGAAAATATTATCTTTGAGAACATGACGATTTCGAACAACAGTCAAAGCAGTCCAGGATCCAATGATGGCGTCAGAATTGATGCTTGGGACGCTAGCGGCTACATCAAGAATGTAAAATTCCTAAATTGTAAATTCATTGATGATCAAGTAAAGAAAACTCAAGCCTATGGAATGACTGTTGGTTTTAACAGCAAGGTAAGCGGAATTACTTATGACTCAAGCTGTGTATTATCAGGAAATATGTATGGTGGTCTCGTTGGTGACAGTGCCATTGTAAAAAAAGTATAAGTCAATAATTATCACAATAACTTCGAATTGCAAGGATAGTTGGATTCTCTAACTATCCTTTGTTATTAAGATTAAATTGGATTAAAATTAGATCGGATGTTTTAGAACCAATAGCATAACAAATAAGTTCACGATCAAGTAAGCTTAATTCTACGATAAAGGCAAACCAGTTGAAAAGCTGGGACGCAAAGCTAAAGGGCCTAGAAAATAAAGGCAGCCAGCTACCGAAAGGAATGTTAATGATGAACGCCAATAAAAGTTTAAATAAAGTAAAAATGTGTTTAAGAAGAACCGCAATTCTAATGAGTATGCTGATTCTTCTTGCTACAAACACATTTGCATCAGAGCTTGAAACGTCTTCGTCAAATTCTGTCGGCGCAACCTATCGAACGCATATCCAGAACGAAGGTTGGGCTCAGGGATGGATGAGTAACGCAGCGCTTTCCGGATCAGAAGGGAAGGGTTATCGTTTAGAGGGAATAGAAATTAAGCTAATCGGAAATAACCCAGCAGATCTCGGAATTGAATATCGTACGCATGTTCAAAATATCGGTTGGGAACAGAAATGGGCTGTTAATGGGGGCTTCTCAGGATCAGAAGGAAAAGGTCTGCGGCTGGAAGGTGTCCAGATCAGATTAACCGGAACAAGGGCAGCGGATTATTCAGTAAAATATCGAACCCATATCCAGAATGAGGGTTGGGCTCAGGGTTGGGTCTATGATGGGGCACTTTCAGGATCAGAAGGAAAGAGTCTCCGTTTGGAAGCGATCGAAATTGTTATCGAAACCAAGACTACCGCAACAACGCCTCCGCCGGCAGCGCCAGCACCTGAAGGAAAAAATGTCAGAGACTATGGTGCTACCGGGAACGGATCGACAAATGATACCGCAGCCATTCAAACAGCTTTAAATGAAAACACGACCGTTTATATTCCGGATGGCACCTATATGATTAATGTCGATCAGCCATTAAAACCAAGGTCAAATCAGACCATTACCCTCAGTTCAAATGCAGTGTTAAAAGCATTGCCATCGGCAAATGGCTATAACGCTGTTGTCAGAATGTCGGGTGTCAGCCAGGTGAATATCTCAGGCGGCAAAATAGTCGGTGAACGATATCAACACAAAGGTTCATCAGGTGAATGGGGAATGGGAATCCATGTTATTCAGGGATCAAATAACATTTCAATCAGTAATATGACAATCAGTGATTGCTGGGGCGATGGTATTTTTCTTGGAGATTCTCCCTATGTTAGTGATATCACCATCGACAATGTAATCTCTGACAATAATCGACGACAAGGGCTATCAATTACCGATGCCAAACGCGTGATTGTCAAAAATAGTGTTTTTAAAAATACCAATGGGACATTACCAGAAGCCGGCATCGATATCGAACCGGATGCCAATCAAACCGCAGAAGATATCAAGATTATCAACACCCAAATGGTCGGTAATCGCGGATCAGGACTTGATCTATGGGGAATCAACGGAGTGATTCAGAATGTTGAGGTTGTCGGCAGCACCATGCGCGATAATTCGAATATGGGGATTCGGCTGATCAAAGCCAGTCATTTAACCTTTGACAGTAATACTGTTATTCAGCAAATTATACGCTTCAAAATTTATCATTATCAGTCAAAATGAAAGAAGGTACCGGATAAAATATTCTGCAGCATAATGCGTCAGATTGTTTGATCCGGTACCTTCTTGTGTTATCATGAAAATATTATT
>NZ_CAKMJU010000039.1:0-3200 GCF_927416815.1 uncultured Acetobacterium sp.
CTCGGCCATTTATCACTGCTTCGATAATCGTCAGTCCATTTGCTTTGAGGCTTTCAATCTCACGGCCGTTAAATTTAATTCCCATCGCTTACCTCATTTATCCGGAAACGTATTTTAAGTACAGGGTGCCTTGATCCATCACCGCAGGATATTCTTCAACACAGATCCATTTTTGACCACCGAAGTATTCATTCATGTAGTCATTGACCGCTGGCGGGACATTTTTATCGATTGCTTCTTTGATATCCTCGGTTTTAAGTTTGGTAATGGTGGATTCAAAATCGGTAGAGACCCGACCCAACTCTGCGATGTTCTTTTCTGGCGTATCGGGATAGCTGACCAGTTTGACAATCTGATGCTCCACTTCAAGGCCACGGATACGGTCAATCAGCGTGACCTTATCGCCAATGGCAATGGCCAGGTTTCCATAGTCATCCGGCAACAGGCTGGCCAGATCAACCACCGATGCAGTATAGACCCGATTGGGGATGGATAACCCAGCCACTTTTTTCTGAGCTGCCGCCAGGAGTTCTTCTTTTAGCTGATAGCGTTCATCGACCCAGACCTGAGTGATCACCTTGCTGGTGTACTCAAAATTTTCGACATAGACCTTGCCGCCGTTGATCTCAGCAAAAGAAAGCCCGTCTTTACCAAAGGCATACAACCGGGTAACCAGATCAAAGCTATCACCCCGGAGTTCGCATTCTTTGATGTTGAGTTCATCGGAAAAATGAACGCCTTTGTTGGTGTAACCTTGGGTGGTGGTGACGCGGATAATCTTTCCGATGCAATCATAGCGAAAAATCACCCCATAGGTTTTTTCAGCCAGTCGCAGCAGATCCAGGGTATTTCCGGATTTCAGGGAGACTGTTTTTGTCGATGTGATACTTTCAGCACCAGTGAAGTTCCAGCCTGTTCCCGAAAGTTGCTGGGTCAAAAGTCCAGTCAGTGTGATATCTTCTAATAGAAGCTGATGATAACCCGCCACCATAAAGTCGGATAAATCTAAAACACAACCGATGATGGTGGTTTGGCCACGTTCATCAATACTCTTAATGACGTAGCGGTTGTCATCGGTCAAAATCAGGTTTTCTTCGATCAGATCTTTATACAGGGGATGCTTGACGTAGATTTCAAAGGATAAGGTATCTTCGCCGGTTTCCAACAGTTCCGTGATATAGCAATTATCCAGCTGATCCAGTTCACCAATAAGTGCTTTGTTTTGGCCCAGTAAGCTTAATATCATCATTTCACCTTTTTCTACCCAGCGGTTAGGATCACACAGTTAAAAACAAATACAGCACTATAATGGCGGCTTGAGATTTGATTGATCTG
Source organism: uncultured Acetobacterium sp. (assembly GCF_927416815.1). Taxonomy (NCBI): domain Bacteria; kingdom Bacillati; phylum Bacillota; class Clostridia; order Eubacteriales; family Eubacteriaceae; genus Acetobacterium; species uncultured Acetobacterium sp. The sequence continues at coordinate 1,336 of NZ_CAKMJU010000039.1, forward strand.
GGTACTCACCAGCATACAGTCAAAGCTTTGGCCTTCGATAAAGCGGTTGTTGAGAGTCACTACGCATTTTTTCAAGGCTTGTTTTAATGCTTCGATATCGGAGAGCTTACCGTTTTTAAAATAGCATTCCAATGCCAGCTTGCTGAACCGTTCTTTGGTTTTAAAATAAATCGGCTTTTTGGCATTTTCCGGCCAAAAATAGGAAGGATCATAATCTCCCGGCGTATAAAGGCTGTTGGCATAGGTCGCATTGAAGGTTGATAGTAAAACTACACCGGAAGCATTGGTAATGTCACAAACTGCCATCAGATTTTACCTCCTCTCAGACTAAAGGCCAGATCCCGAGAAACAATCGGAGTAATGGAATGGCCCACTGCCTTTTTATCCAGCTCGACAGTGGTGTAGATATAAATCGGTGCGGTATTGCCACCATCCAGCATACCATTTGAGCTGTTTCCAGCTGAAGTTCTCCCGGTTAACCCGTTTGATTGGGTACTCACATCCAGGGTGGTGGGAATCGCACCGAGCATATCCCGGGTGACCGTCGCCATTTTTCTAACAAAACCAACCCCAACGCCAGCACCCATGTTTTCTCCAATATCCGCATACACTGTTGATGGTGAGTGCATCCCTAAGAGGTTTCTGACACCGTCCGTAACGCCACCAAAGAAACCGGTGACCTTATCTGAAAGCCACTGTCCCATGGACATGATCCCGTCCCATAAGCCTTTGACGATGTTGATCCCCACATCATAAATCGCCTCAGCTGCCTGTCCCAGACCACTCACGAGAGCGATAATAATTTCAGGAAGCGCAGCAATCAGTGTGGGAATGGCCGCAATCAGTCCGGTGACCAGGGATATGATTAAGTTGATCCCAGTTTCAATGATTAAGGGCAGGTTATTGACAAAGTAGTTGATAAACGAATTGATCAATTGCGGCAGGGCTTCAATCAAAATGGGTAAGGCGTTGATCAGTCCTTGAGCTAATCCTGTGATCAAGGCGAGCGCCGCTTCAATTAAGAGTCCTGCATTATCCATCAGGGTTTGAGCCATCAAGATGACACACTCGACGATCTTTGGTACCAACTCAGGCAATGCCTCAGCAATTCCGGTAATCAAGGTAGCCACCATTACCATGGCGCTTTCTAATATTGCCGGAAGATTATCCAGAATCCCCTGGGTCAAAGCCAGCACCAGCTGCAGGGCACCATCGGTTAGTTGGGGCAGAGCTGAGATTAACCCTTCCAGAAGGGTGAAGATCAATTGGTTGGCGGTATCAATCAGCATCGGCAGATTGTTAAGCAGCGAACTGCCCACCGCACCAACAATATCCATCCCGACCTGAACTACTGCTGGCATGTTACTTAAAACCATATCGGCAATCCCACCGACGGTACTGCCAATGACCTGGGATATTTTGGTAAAGTCGCCGCCAGCATCTTGAAGGCCTTTGGTAAAATCCCCAAGTAGAGAAACGCCCTCATCGGCCAGGATCTGAAGCTGGGGCAGTAATACCGTACCAAGAGCATTTTTTGCTGCATCACTGCCGGATTTTAAGCGCTGAACACTATCATCAAATTTCCCCAGCTGGGCCAGGGTTTCATCACTCAGCACCGCCCCCATCCGTTTAGCCTCTTCGGTAAGTTCCGCAATCCCAGCTGAACCCTGAGCTATCAGGGGATTTAATTCTTGGGCTGATTTCCCAAAGATCTTCATCGCCAGGGCATCCCGCTCAGCGCCTTCTTCCATTTTGCCAAGAGCGTCGATGGTCTCCCAATAGACGTCTTCACCATTTCTGAGGGAGCCATCGGCATTGGAGACAGCCACCCCTAAACGGCTATAGGCTTCGATCATATCGGCTGA
>NZ_CAKMJU010000040.1:0-2238 GCF_927416815.1 uncultured Acetobacterium sp.
CTGAATCCGTAACTATTGTCTGAGAATTGTTGCTCGAATATCGGCGTCAACACCTGCATGATTGCCTGTTGAATCAATCGATCCATAACGGTTGGGATTCCCAATTTTCGTGTTTTCCCGTTTTCTTTTGGTACTTCTACCCGTCTGACGGGTTGTGGTTTGTATTTACCACTTCGAATGGCTTCAATGAGTTCATTCCGGTTTTCTTTCAGGTAGGGCAGAAGTTCATCCACCTGCATCCCGTCAATTCCACCTGCACCCTTGTTTTTCTTCACCTGCTTATAGGCCAGATTCAGATTATCACGGGTGAGAATTTTCTCCATCAATCCATCCGTCTGCCTGTTTGTGTTGGCGATTTCGGTTTCAATTATCTTTGGTGACGCACACACGTCTGCATATTCTTTCTGTTCCGCAGATACCTTTTGCAGATCGCCTTCATTTTGAAGTTTTCTGTGTTTTATTTTATCACCGTCAGTAATCTTCATTGATCTTCACCTCCTCTGGTTCAGCCCTTCCTTCAACATCTAGATTGTCTCCGTACTATGGCTTCGGCTGACTTCTCACGATAAATCTTATTTCAACCGTGCTTCATACTCTGTTTCCGCACGTCCGTGAGATCTCCCCGGGTAAGAACGCAATCTTTCCTTCCATCTATCTGCCACATTTACACCATCAACTTCCGAGTAGTTTTAGGGCTTTGGTTTGTACAGCAACCTTACCCAGCTGATGATGCCTGATGTGATTTCTGTTCGTCAGACCAGAGATTTGCCATCCGGCTTCCTTCAGATTCGTAATCACTCACGACACCCTTGCCTTTGGCTATGTCTTTCCCACTACTAGGGCAGACTAGGGACTTTAACCCCTGAGATTGTGCCCATGCTGGGCACACAATCACAAAAGCCGAGGATTTCTATCCTCGGCTTTCTAAAATACTTCTAAATCTTCTGTTACTTGATTACCAAAATCGGTGTCTTTACATGATGCACTACTTTACTAGTAACACTACCTAGCAAGAATCTTTTGCCTGGACTCATGCCTCTTGAGCACATGATGACCAAGTCATATTCACCTTTGTCTGCTTCGTCTATTATGTCTGATGGAGGATCGCCTTTTATCAGCTTTGATTCAGCTTTGACGCCTCGTTCTTGGAAATACTTGACTGTTTTTTCGAGAAACTCTTTTTTGCTGTCTGTGTCATACATTTTTTCGATATATCCAGCATATTCCAACTCATTTGGTATCCTATACAAATCAAACACATAAAATACTATTATTGTGCTGTCGAATTTTTTTGCAATATCTTCTGCAATAGCTAGCGCTTGTTGGCATCCCGGTGAGCCGTCTACTGGCAACAATATTTTTTTCATTAATACTACCACCTTTCAGATATTTTTTTTGCATATCGTTCTAGCTTTGATTATATTATACACTAAAATAATGCAAAGATAAATACTAAATGGCAATTTAATGAATCAAATTTATTTTTCAGTGTTCTTAAACTCTTCGTTAATTTTATCTAGAAGCTCTTTATTCTGGATCACATCCACTGCAGTCGCCACCAAAGCCTGGATCGTAATCATCATATTTTCATAGGCATAAGGCTTTACTGTGCTTTCTGCAAATTCAACCGTATGAGCTCCGACATTAATATCGCCCACTATATCAAAGTAAGGATGTATGGTCGGACAAACATGACTGACATTCCCAGCGTCTATTGAACCGAATGATTGTCTAGGCTCAAGTATCTTTGTAACTCCCAATTCTTTAAGATGACCTGTAAATACTTCTGACATTGTTTGATTGGTCACCATATTATCATAAGGGTACTCATAGTTTGAGATAGTCAGTTCAACACCGGCCGCAAGGGCAGCACCCTCCGCACATCGCTTGACTTTATCTACCAGTTCATTCAGATAGCCTTTGGTTTGTGCTCTTACATAGAACTGAGCCATACAGTAATCGGGTATGATATTGGCTGCCTTTCCCCCATCCTTGATAACGCCATGAATTCTAGCCTCTGGTTTTGTTTGTAGAAAAAGGCGCTTTTGACGATGTTGATGTCGCTTTAGTTGCTCACCCCAATATGTCTTACAACAAGAGCGGCAAATCCCTTGCTCTGGAAGCGATACAGTTTGATTACAAAGGGAAGCCATCTCACGCAGCATCTTCACCTGAAAAAGGAATCAATGCATTGGATGCTGTAATCAACACCTTCAACAATGTCAATGCTTTAAGACA
>NZ_CAKMJU010000041.1:0-34089 GCF_927416815.1 uncultured Acetobacterium sp.
AAAGCGGTCAATGAAGTCGAGGTTCTGATAAATGGCATCAGCGGTACCTGAATACCATCGGCCGCCTTTCTGACCCATATAGGGCGGCAGGATATGGACACCGCCCTGGATCTGATCGAGCGCCCAGGCCGATCCGTCGCCAATATAATTATTGAGAATATAGGGACGATACTGGGTCAGCACCCCCACCACATCAATGTCCGAATTCATACAATTACTTAGCGGAAAATCAATGATCCGATATTTCCCGCCAAATAAAACCGCTGGTTTGGCGTTATTAAAGGTTAGGGAGCCTAAACGACTCCCCTGACCTCCCGCCAGGAGCATTGCCACACATTCAGTATTCATAGTGAAACCTCCTTAAATGATTTTCCAGATTTTCCGTTGATAGTCTGCAATTGAACGATCGCTTGAGAAAACACCGGAATTTGCTACGTTGCTGATGGACATCTTTGTCCAAATGTTGGGGTTACGGAAGAGATGATCGACCTGATTCTGAGCATCAGTATAGGCATTGAAGTCTTTTAAGACAAAATAGCCATCGTTGTACAAGAGCAGCGAATCATAGATGGCCTGGAAGCTGAGTCCATGTCCCAGGGTTCCGTCGATCAGCTGGCCAAGCACCTGCTGAATCCGGGGATCCTGCTCAAAGATATCAACCGATCGATAACCGCCATGTTTCTGATAGTGATGAACCTCGTCGGCCGACAGGCCAAAGGTGACAATGTTACTGGGACCAACGGCGTCGAGAATTTCGATATTGGCACCGTCCATGGTTCCCAGGGTAATGGCTCCGTTCATCATAAATTTCATGTTCCCGGTTCCCGATGCTTCTTTTCCGGCGGTCGAAATCTGCTCTGAGATATTGGCGGCCGGATAGATGATCTCGGCCAGTGAAACATTGAAATTGGCCAGGAAAACAACTTTTAGTTTGTCATCGAGGGTCGGATCGTTGTTAACCAGCTCGGCAATGGCGGTAATCAGTTTGATGACTTCTTTGGCGTAGTAATAGCCGGGGGCGGCTTTGCCGGCAAAGATAAAGGTGCGGGGTGCCATCTCCAGGTTGGGGTTTTCTTTAAGTCGATTATAGAGATAAAGGACATGGAGGGCGTTTAGCAATTGCCGTTTATACTCATGGATCCGCTTGACCTGGATATCAAAGATCGAGTCGGGATTGACTTTCACATCATTATGGCTGGCCATATAATTGGCCAGTCGAACCTTATTTGACAACTTGACGGCTTCAAACTTTTCATAAAAAACCGGATCATTGATAAAATTGAGTAGTTTTTTTAGATCGAACAGGTTATGATCCCAATCGGGTCCGATCGATTCATTAATCAGCTCTTTTAGCTGGGGATTGCTGTTCATCAGAAAGCGTCGCGGTGAAACCCCATTGGTTACGGAATAAAAGCGCTGCGGGAAGACCTGGTAAAAGCCGTTAAAGGTTTCTTCCCGAAGGATCTTGCTGTGGAGCGAAGCCACCCCATTGATGGAATGACTCGAGACAATCGCCAGGCTGGCCATATGGACATAATTGTCCCGGATAATCGCAAGGCTATGGTTGCGATCCAGATCATGAGGAAACTCGCTATCCAGTTCTAACTGAAAACGGCGGTTAATTTCTTCAATGATCATATAAATCCGCGGCAGTAAATCCTTCATCATATCGACCGGCCATTTTTCGAGCGCTTCCGGCAACACCGTATGGTTGGTAAAGCTTAACGCGTCGACGGTGATTTTCCAGGATTCTTCCCAACCTAAACCTTCTTCATCCATCAGCACCCGCATCAGTTCCGGGCCGCACAGCGCCGGGTGGGTATCGTTAATATGAATACAAATCTTATCACTGAAACCGTCCATAGAGTTATTATTGGATCGCTTAAAATCAACAATAATCCGCTTGAGCCCGGCGCAGACAAAAAAGTACTCTTGTTTGAGCCGTAGCAGCTTGCCATCAAAGCCATTGTCATTGGGATAGAGGATCTGGCTAATCGCTTCAGCTTCTGATTTATGTCGAACAGCGTTTAAAAAATGGCCCTGATTAAAAGAGGGCAGATCAAAGGCTTCGAGCGGCTCGGCACTCCACAGCCGCAAGGAGTTTACGGTTTCGTTGCGATACCCTTTAACCGGAATATCGTAGGGAACGGCCATAATGGCTTCATAATTTTCGTGGACAAAGGTCAGGTTGCCATTGATGTTTTCAGAATGAATCTGGCCGTAGTATTTGATAATAACTGACTTATCGGGATTACGGATTTCAAAAGGATAGCCATTTTTAAGCCAGTTATCAGCTACTTCAATCTGCTCACCATTGATAATCCGTTGCTCAAACAGGCCGTATTTATAACGGATACCGTTGCCGTGGGCAGGCATTCCCATCGCCGAAGAGGAATCCAGATAGCAGGCCATTAAGCGACCCAGGCCACCGTTGCCTAGGCCCGGATCGGATTCCTGGGCAAGAATGGCCTCATAATCCAGCCCCATTTCGGCCGAGCATTCCTGAACCAGATCTTCAACCCCTAAATTACTGAGGTAGGACTTCATCAGCCGTCCGATTAAGAATTCAATTGAAAAAAAGTAGACCTGCTTGGCTTCGTTTTTGTTATAGAGGGTGTTGGTTTTTGCCCATTGGGAGGTGATGCTTTCCATTACCATTTCAGCTAAGGCCTGGTATTGATTCAGCAGTGAGGCATCGGCCAGACAGTTTCCCGAAACCTCTTCAATTTTTTTGGTAAAGGTGGCCTTATAGGTGGCCTTTATTTTTTCGCGTTCTGAAGAATTCATGTTAGTTCCTTTCAACTAATGCTAGTTTAATAAAGCGTTATATAGATTTTTGTATCGATTTTTAAGTAATCATAGCAGTGCGGGGTTATTTTTTAGGTTTTGATTTTTTAGCTGGTTCCGGTTTGCTCTTGACGCTTGACCGGGGAACAATACCTTTTAGGACAATTACTGAAGAGGGCGGAATATTGATCGAAACTGAATAGTCCTGGCCATGGAGGGGAAGGGTCTGAGCCTTCATGGTTTTTTTCATTTTAAAACCACTGCCGCCATAGCTGCTGTCATCGGAATTAAAGGCCAGCCGGTAGTTGCCTTCGGCAGGAACACCAATCTGATAATCATTATAGGTAAGTGGACAGAAGTTGATGATAGTGATCAAGGTATCTTTCTCCTCAGTACCCAGGCGTTTAAAAATCAGAATACTTTGTTCGCTGTTGTTTGGTTCCAGCCATTCAAAGCCACCCCAGCTATGGTCATCGACCCAGAGGGCTTTTTCTTTAAGATAAAATTTATTGAGATCTTTAATATAGGTGTGAATCTCCCGATGTTTTTGATAATCCAGCAAAAACCATTCCAGTGCTTCGTCGACCCGCCATTCCAGGAAGGGGGCAAATTCATTGCCCATAAAGGACAATTTCTTTCCCGGGTGGGTCATTAAATAGCCGAAAAGAATCCGGAACTGATCAAATTTTAGATTATAATCGCCAAACATCTTATCGAGGATGGTTCGTTTGCTGTGAACCACCTCGTCATGAGACAGCGGCAAGATAAAATTTTCATTAAAGGCGTAAGCCATCGAAAAGGTTAGCAGATTATGGAAGCGATTGCGAAACATTGGATCGGTTTTCATATAATCCAGGGTATCGTGCATCCAGCCCATGTCCCATTTGAGATTAAAGCCAAGACCGCCCTTATCGACCGGCCAGGTGACCATCGGATAGGAGGTGGAATCCTCGGCTGACATAATCGCAAAGGGAAAATCTCTAAAAATAATCGTATTCAGTTCCCGCAGGAAGGACAGCGCTTCTAATCGATCGGTACCGCCCTCGGTATTGCTAAAGGGTTGACCGTCCAGACCATGGTTAAGTTCAATCATGCTGGCTACCCCATCGATACGCAGGCCATCGATGTGGTAGCGGTCAAACCAGAAGTGGGCATTGGAGATCAAAAAATCAAGGACTTCGGGTTTGCCATAATCAAAGACCATTGTGCCCCATTGCTGATGTTCGGAAAACTCGTATTGACTGGTGCCGTCAAAATGCCGCAGCCCCTGAGCATCCTTGCAGAAATGACCGGGTACCCAATCCAGAATCACACCAATGCCGGCCTGGTGGCAGCAATCGATGAAATACATCAATCCCTGGGGATCGCCATAGCGGCTGGTAGCGGCGTAATAGCCGGTCAGCTGATAACCCCAGGAACCGTCAAAGGGATGTTCCATGATCGGCATCAGTTCAATATGGGTATAATGCATCTCGACCAGATAGGGAACCAGCTGTTCGGCCAGTTCATGGTAGCTGAGATATTCTCCTTTTTCATTGCGTTTCCAACTGCCCAAATGGGCTTCGTAAATATTAATCGGCATTTTTAGCCAATTGATTTCGTTTCTTTTTTTGCACCAGCTTTCATCTTGCCAGTCATAACCATCAAGTTCCCAAATAATGGAGGCGGTGTTAGGCTTAACCTCACTATAAAAACCGTAAGGGTCAGCTTTATAGACCAGTTCACCATCCTGTTGCTGTACCGCATATTTGTAAAGTAGTCCCTGAGATAGTTCCGGGATAAATAGTTCCCAGACCCCAGCGCTGCCTGAAACTGGTTTCATGGGGTGATTATGGATGTTCCAGTCATTGAAATCGCCGACAACGGAAATACCCTGGGCATTGGGAGCCCAGACCCGAAAGGTGACCCCATTTTCATTGAGGTGGGCACCAAAATAGTGGTAGCTGAGAAAGCGCCTGTTATTGGTTAACGCTGTATGGTTATCGATTTTTTTCATGATATATGTGTCCTTTCAATTTGGTTGGAGAAATCGTGCTGATACAACTAACATTTTATCACAATCTGTTAAGATTGATAGTGCATCTTTTTAAACAAAGTAAAATCTTTTTAACAATTTCACCCAAATTGCAATAATTATGGCTTAAATGAAAATTCTTTGTCCTGATATAAAGACCAGTACAGATTGATCTTTCCACCCAGATTAAGAATTACACAAATAAAGTAGATCGCCACCATCAGGGCAAAAAGTCCGCCCAGACTGCCGTAGAGGGTGCTGTATTTTGTGGAATGGTTGACAAATAAGGTGAAAACACGAAAAGCAATATTAAGTCCCAGGGTGGCAAAAAGCGCACCGGGAAGACCGTTTTTAAATTTCAAGGGTTGGGCTGGAGCCATCACGTAGATCATATTAAAAATTAAGGTTGAAATGATCCATGAAAAAATAATGGCAAAAAAGCTCAGGATCGGATAATAATATGTATATAGCCCAATTTGCGTAAAAATAACAGCACCGACATCAGCACTGAAGAGATAAGCCAGGGCAATTAATAAAATCGCCAGAGCAAACAGGATCGTAAACAAAAACGAATAAAGCCAGATTGTCGTTAAGGTTCGGGTCTCGATCCTGCCATAAGTTTGGTTGATACCAATCATAATGGCTCTAGCAGCCAGGGATGAAAAGAAAAAGGCGATCACAATCAGGCTGTACTGGGAACCGGAAACCTGACTGATGATACTGTTTAATAAACCCGTCACATAGTCATAGGAAAGATTGGGCAAAAAGGTTTTTAAAATTTCGTAAAGATAGGATTCAAAAGGCTTAATAAAATTTCCGATAAAAGAAATCAGAAAAAGCAGCAAGGGAAAAAAAGCCAGCAACAGATAAAAAGACATCTGGGTACAGATTCCGGAAAAATCAGTCGCCTCAAAATCTTCCCTCAGGAAGAAGAGCAGTTTGACAATTTTCGAACTAAGCAACTGTTTGATCATTTTTGCCCTCCGGCGATATTTTTTTCGATAATGATTGCTCAGCCGCGTAAAGATTGGTGACGCCCCCCAGGGTAAGGGTAAAACAGATCAGGTAGACCACAAAAAACAGTGAGAAGGGTCCCTGAAGATTAAAGAAAAAGGTGTTGATATCAAGAGTCGAGCTGGCAAACAGCGCATATAAAAAGAGGATGATAAACCAGCTGATGCTAACAAAAAAACCGCCGGGCAGGGCTTCGAAAAAGCCGAGATGTTTTTTAGGAGCAAACATATAGATCAGGGTAAAAATAAGAGTCGGTACGATGATCACATAAATCAGTGTAAAAAGGATGATAAAAACGGCAAAAAAATCAGTTAAATTTAAGGCGCTAAAAATAAAGGCGAGCAGTTTCTCCCCGAAAAGATAGAAAAAAACCGTAAAAAAGATAAGCAGCAGAAATAAGACCAAATAAAGAAGCGCTTGGATCCAGAGCGCGATGAGTCCCCGGGTTTCTTCCTGTTCGAAGATTCGGTTCAAAGAAGTGATCAGCGAAAACATCGCTGAAACTGAGACGTACAAAATAAAGAAACCAAGGATCAGGTTGGTTCCCCATGAAAAAGAAATGGTGCTGGCATTTTCCATGGCCAGATTAACATAGTCCATAATCGATTGGGGCAGTATTTTTGAAAGCACAAAAATCAGAGTCGCATTGACACTCGCAGAAAACCAGTTAATAAAATTATAAAGCAACATCAAAAAAGGAATGAAGGCGGCCAGAGTCCGATAGGACATCTGGGCGGAAAGATTGATGATATTGTTTTTTCTACCCTGGACATATAAAAAGCGGCTAAAGCATTTAAGAAAAACCATGATTTCCTCCACACCCACTGTCAACGGTTGAGGTGATTGAAGCTCAGTATAACATAGTTTCGATTTAAATTGAAGCAGAAGCAGTCAAGTAAAAAAATGGAAAATTGGAAAAAAAGATGCTATAATAAAAAGATATGATTTTTTAGAACAAGCAAATACACACCAAAAAAACAGAAAAATAGTAGTTTGGAAAGGAAATAGTAAATTAAATGGGAAAAACAATAACAGAAAAGATAATCGCGGCACACCTGGTAGTGGGAGAAATGATAAAAGGTCAAGAAATCGGGATTCGGATCGACCAAACCCTGACCCAGGATTCCACCGGAACGATGGCCTATTTGCAGTTTGAAGCGATGGAGGTACCGCGGGTTAAAACAAAAAAATCGCTGGCCTATATTGATCACAACATGCTCCAGGAAGGGCCGGAAAACATGGACGATCACCGCTATATCCAAAGTGTCGCCAAAAAACACGGGGTCTATTATTCAAAACCGGGTAATGGCATTTGCCACCAGGTGCAGATTGAACGCTTTGGGGTACCAGGTGACACCCTATTAGGATCAGACAGCCATACCCCCACCGGCGGCGGTATCGGCATGCTGGCCATTGGTGCTGGCGGTCTGGATGTGGCTGTGGCGATGGCCGGAGACCCTTACTATATCACCATGCCTAAGGTCGTTAAGGTCGAATTAACCGGCAAGCTGCGTACCGGGGTATCATCCAAGGATGTCATTTTAGAAGTGCTCCGTCAATGTACGGTAAAAGGCGGCGTTAACAAGGTTTTTGAATACACCGGAGACGGGGTCAAAACCCTGACAGTTCCCGAACGGGCGACCATTACCAATATGGGTGCCGAGCTGGGAGCAACCACCTCGGTTTTCCCATCTGATGAAATGACCAAATTATTTTTGGAGGCTCAAGGCCGCGGCACCGATTACCTTGAGCTGTTGGCCGATGCTGATGCTGTCTATGACGAAGTAGTCAAGGTTGATATGGATGTCTTAGAACCATTAACCGCCTGCCCCCACAGTCCTGACAAGGTGGTGAAAATTTCGGATATTGAAGGTCTGGCAGTCAATCAGGTGGCGATCGGTAGTTGTACCAATTCATCCTGGCTTGATCTGATGAAGGTTGCCGCCATCGTTAAAGGCAAAACCGTGGCTGAAAATGTCTCCCTGGTGATTGCTCCAGGATCAAAACAGGTCTTAACGATGCTGGCTGAAAACGGCGCTTTGGCTGATCTGCTAAACGCTGGCGCCCGGGTGCTGGAATGCGGCTGCGGTCCCTGTATTGGGATGGGTCAGGCACCTTCCACCGATGCGGTTTCGCTACGTACCTTTAATCGGAACTTCTTTGGTCGATCGGGAACCCCCTCGGCCGATGTCTACCTGTTAAGCCCGGAAGCAGCGGCGATATCGGCGCTGGAAGGGGTACTTACCAATCCCTTAGGCAAGATCAATCTGCCGGAAATTGCGATGCCAGAAAACTTTTTACAAAACGATACGATGGTGATCGCACCAGCCCCAGAAGGCACTGAAGTAGCAGTCATCAAAGGGCCAAACATCAAACCCTTCCCGGCTACCAAACCACTTAAAGATACGGTCGCTGGCAAGGCCTTGATAGTAGTCGAAGATAATATCACGACCGATCATATTATGCCGTCAAACGCCAAACTGCTGCCCTATCGGTCTAACATTCCCTACCTGTCAAACTATTGCCTGGCACCCTGCGATGCCGAGTTTCCCCAGCGGGCGCTAGACAATGGCGGTGGCTTTATTGTCGGCGGCTCCAACTACGGCCAGGGTTCTAGCCGCGAGCATGCGGCACTGGCGCCGGTTTATCTGGGTATCAAAGGGGTGGCAGTTAAATCCTTTGCCCGGATTCATAAAAACAATTTGATCAATAATGGGATACTGCCGCTGGTATTTGAAAATGAAGCCGATTATGATACCATTTCCCTAAATGATGAACTGATCATTGAAAATGCCCTGGATGCGGTTAAATCCGGTCAGGCCAAGCTGGTCAATAAAAGCAAAGGGTTAACCTATGTGATGTTGTTGGAAGTTTCGCAGCGGCAAAAAGAAATGCTGCTGGCCGGCGGACTGATCAATCTGATCAAATTAAAAAAATAATCTGAAAAATAATCAAATACAATAAAATAAATCGCCAATTTCGGGGTAAATATCCACTAATTGGCGATTTTTGTATCTTAACACAAATTGAGGAGGAGAAAATGAATTTTGAAATCAAGGGAGGCAATCTCCCGGTGGTAACGGTGACGCTAAACAGTGGCGAATCGATGTTTACCGAGTCTGGTGGGATGTCCTGGATGACTGAAAATATTCGCATGGAAACCAACACCAAAGGTGGGCTGATGAAGGGGTTGCGACGGACACTCGCCGGGGATTCGCTGTTTATGACCACTTATACGGCAGAACAGAATAATTCTCAAATTTCTTTTTGTTCCAGTTATCCCGGTGAAATCAAAGCTTTGACCTTACAAAAAGGGCAATCGATTATCTGTCAAAAGAGTAGTTTTCTGGCGGGCGTATCGACCCTGGATGTGGACATGTACTTTAAAAAAAATATTGGGGTCGGCTTTTTTGGTGGGGAAGGCTTTATCTTGCAAAAACTATCGGGACCGGGAACGGCCTTTGTCGAGATGGATGGCGCGATGATGGAATATGATCTGGCTCCTGGTGAAGTGATGAAAATTGATCAGGGCCATATTGGGATGTTTGAAGAATCAGTGAGTTTTGACATTCAGGCTGTCAAGGGCATGAAAAATATCTTTTTGAGCGGGGAAGGATTATTCCTGGCAACCTTAAAAGGACCGGGAAAGGTCTGGCTGCAAACCATGCCACTAAGCCGACTAGTACAGCTAGTGGCCTCAAGCTTGCCACCAAGAGGCTAGCACATTTGGTTAAATAAATAAGCGCCTTTACCAATACGTGTATTCGGTAAGGCGCTTTATTTCTGATGTTAGATAGAGCAACAGTATTTCAGGGGAGTACATTGACATAATTATCCGGTAGCTGATCAAAAAACATGATGCCCAGACAATTGGTGCCAATATGAACGGTCAGGGTAGAACCGGCTTTTTCAGGCAGTAAAAAATTTTTGATTCCCAGTTCTTTTTCGAAATATTTTCTGGCTTTTTCCTGGAGATCCGGGGCGGTGCTTTGGATCATCCCGAGGATTTGTTCGCGATTGGTCATTTTTTCTTCGATAATGGCGAACAGCGTCTTTAAGGCTTTTTTCTGACCGCGGATTTTTTCATAAACGAGTATCTCACCATCTTTAAAGTAGAGGATTGGGACGATTTTTAGCATATCGCCAAGCATCGCCGCATTGCGGCTGATCCGGCCGCCCTGAGCCAGCCATTTGATGTCTCCGACCATAAAAAAGATTTGCGCGTGCTGCGCCAGAAAGGTCATCGTTTCGACAATTTCCTCGTAGGTACGGTTAAGCTTGTTTAGTTTTAGACCCTGATAAAGAATCAAGGCCGAACCGGTGGTCGCAGAAAGCGAATCAACGATCGATACCTTGCGCTCGGGATATTGCTCCAGTAAATCCTGAGCCAGCAGTCGAGCGGTCTGGTAGGTGCCCGAAAGCTTTGAAGAAAGCACCAGATAAATCACATCATCACCATTTTTAAGATGTTTTTCAATCGTGTTGGTAATATCCAGAGGTTGAATCTGAGCCGTTTTAGGAAAGAGTTTGCTGTTACTATTGACAAAGTCAACCACCATTTCGGGGGTGATATTGATGCCATCAAAATAGGTTTTATCGTCAAGGGTTACCGGAAAGGGTAATATATCAAAATCATAGCGATTTAAGATGTCGCTGTTGGTATCACACATGGAATCCACAATAAATTTTATAGCCATTAAAGTGATGCTCCTTTTCATTTTAGTAGAAAATATTTTACCATGAACCGCGTCTTTTTACAATCACTCTCGCCGTCAGCCTTAAGGATCATCGCGGTTTTGCTGGAAGGTTTGCTGGAAGGTTTGTGATTATATCAAAAAAATGTTAAACTAATCTTTGGAAAATAAAAGCAAAGTGTTTATTTTATTAAAGTAAGAATTATTAAGCAAGAATCATAAAGTAAGAAATGGAGAAATTTGTGGAACAGATAATCAAGCAACTCGCAAAAGAATTTTCAATACGCCCTGAGCAGGTCGAAGATACCATCAATTTAATCGATGGCGGGAATACCATTCCCTTTATCGCCCGTTACCGAAAAGAGGTCACCGGGAATTTAAGCGATGCCCTGTTAAGGGATCTGGATGTGCGTTTAACATATTTAAGAAAACTGGAAAAACGGAAAGAAGAGGTTACTGCTAGTATTGAAGAACAGGGCAAGCTGACCCCGGAACTTAAAAGCGCCATTTTAAAAAGCCAAACCCTTCAGGAGGTGGAAGACCTCTACCTGCCCTATAAGCAAAAAAAGAAAACCCGGGCATCGGTGGCCAGAGAAAAGGGGCTAGAGCCATTGGCGCTGCAAATCATCGAACAGCAATTGAGCGAAGCCGAACTGGGTGAAGCGGCGCTAAACTATATTGACGCTGAAAAAGAAATCAGTACCGCCGAAGAAGCGCTGCAATTCGCGATGGACATTATTGCCGAAATTATTTCGGACAACGGCAGCTATCGGGGCGTGATCCGGAAGTGCACCTACGATAAGGGGCAGATTAAGTCCACGGTGGTTAAAGGTAAAGAGGAGGAAAATTCCGAACTGGAAATGTACTTTGATCATACCGAAGCCATTAAGGCGATCAAGGATCACCGGATTTTAGCGCTTAACCGGGGTGAGAAGAAAAAAGCCCTGTCGGTTAAATTATTGGCACCAACCGAAGAAATTGACGCTTATTTAAAAAAAGAACTGCTAAAAGCCAAGCCCTCAAGCTATTTGCTAAAAGCCCTTGGAGATAGCTATAGCCGGCTGATCGCACCAGCCATTGAGCGAGAAATCCGAACCGCCTTAAAAGAGCGGGCTGAAGAAGGGGCGATTAAGATGTTTGCCCTTAACCTAAAAAAATTGCTGCTGCAGCCACCCTTTAAAGAAAAGGTTACGATGGGATTTGACCCAGCCTTTCGAACCGGATGCAAGATTGCCATTCTCGATAAGGTCGGAAAGGTGCTGGATTATACCACCATTTATCCAACCTTTGGCAAGGGTCAGGCGGAGAAAGCCGAAAAAGAATTGCTGGAACTAATTGAACGCCATCAGGTTGATATTATCGCGATTGGCAACGGCACGGCTTCGCGGGAGTCGGAACAGTTTGTCGCTGAAACGATTAAAAAAACCAAGCTGCCGGTGCAATATATCGTCGTCAATGAGGCCGGCGCTTCGGTTTATTCGGCATCGGAACTGGGAACCGAAGAATATCCGGACATCAATGTTTCGATCCGTGGGGCAATTTCCATTGGCGGGCGACTTCAAGATCCGCTGTCAGAACTGGTAAAAATTGATCCCAAGCACATCGGGGTCGGCCAGTATCAGCATGACGTCAATCAGAAAGAGCTGGAGCGGGTGCTCGAAGCAACCGTCGAGGATGCCGTTAATAACGTTGGTGTCAATGTCAATCGCGCTTCGGTGGCACTGCTAAAATACGTGGCCGGCGTCAATAAAACGATTGCTACGAATATTATGGATTATCGTAACAGCGTGGGCTCGATTAAGAGCAGAAAAGAACTGATGAAGATTAAAGGTCTGGGCGCCAAAGCCTATGAACAATGCGCCGGTTTTCTGCGGATTGATGACGGGGATAACATTCTCGATAATACCGGGGTTCACCCGGAGGCCTATAAAAGTGTCGAAAAACTCCTAAAACTCAAAAACATCAAAAAAGAACAATTGGGAAACCGCGAACAGCAGGACTTGTTTAACGACCTGAATTATTCAGAAATGGCGACGCAGCTTGAAATCGGTATACCAACCCTTTACGATATTGTCAAGGAACTAAAAAAACCGGGCCGCGATCCCCGGGAAAATGCGCCCAAGCCCCATTTACGATCTGACGTCCTATCAATGAGTGATCTGGCGGTGGGAATGGAACTGATTGGCACCGTCCGAAACGTCATCGATTTTGGCGCCTTTGTCGATATCGGCGTTCATCAGGATGGCTTGGTGCATATCTCGCAAATCACCGATCGTTATATCAAACACCCTTCAGAGGCAGTTTCCCTGGGGGATGTCGTAACCGTTAAGGTGCTGGCTGTGGATTTGAAACGAAAACGGATCAGTTTGACCATGATTATCTAAATAAATATTGACAGCAGGATAAGTTTTTTATAAAATAAAAGGCTTATTCTTTTTTTATATGTTATAATGGGAAGAGAATCGATGATAGGAGTGGTTGAAATGTATAAAATTGGGGATAAAATTGTTTATCCGATGCACGGAGCGGGTATCATTGAAGCAATCGAAGAACGAGAAATATTTGAAGAAACAAAACCTTACTACATCATGCAGATCGTATCCGAGGGTTTGCAGATTTTAATTCCCGTTGATAAAGTTGATGATATTGGGGTAAGAACCATTGTGACCCAGCCGGTAATTGATGAGATGATCGAAATACTGAAATTACCAATGGACGTGATGGAAAAAAACTGGAACAGGCGCTATCGTGAACATCTGGAGCGTTTAAAAACCGGTGATATTTTTGAAGTAGCTAAGGTTGTTAAAAATCTTATCTTATTGGATCGCTTAAAAGGCCTCTCAACCGGAGAAAAGAAAATGTTGAATAATGCCAGAAATTTCATCGTCAGCGAAATGGTTTTGATTCAAGATAAAGATAAAGAAGAAATCTTAGATTTGATCAATAGTTCGGTACACAGCGAGGCGTGAATTTCACGCCTTTTGTTGTATGTAATAGTGTAATCTTAAGAATTAGGTGCTATAATTACAAGGTATATTATGAAAGGAGGTGAAGATGGTGATACAAAAGATACTTAGGGTATCATTTGGGATTGTTGGAATTCTGGTAGGGATGGCTCTGGCCAATGTATTGGTTACCAATACGTGGATTTTGAGAGGTCTGGAGATAAACTTGACTCCAGAATTGGAAGTTATCTTATATGCGGCTCTGATTGTTCTATTTGGACTTATTTTTTTCATTCTATTTCCGCTGATGCTCAAAGGCGTTAAAAAGCTGTCAAAAGTTGTTGAGACCAGCATGGAAAATGTCCGACTCATTGACATTGGTCTGGGCATCGGTGGTCTGGTGATCGGTCTGGTGATTGCCATGTTGATCAGTTTTGCATTTTCGCAGATTCCCATTCCCTGGATTGGTGGCCTGCTAACCATCACGATATATATCGTTTTGGGTTATATTGGTTTTTCCTTGCCGATCAAAAAACGCGAAGACATCCTCCAGGCTTTTCAGATTGACAAGCGCGAGAAGGATGTCAATGTACCAGTTGGCCAAAAGCGGCCGGCCAAGAAAAGAGGGGCAGCCATTCCCAAATTGCTGGATACCAGCGTGATCATTGATGGACGGATCTTTGATATTTGCAAAACCGGTTTTATTGAAGGCCCACTGGTGATTCCGGTATTTGTGCTGAACGAATTGCAGCTGATTTCAGACTCATCCGATGAACTCAAACGAAATCGGGGACGTCGCGGTTTGGATATTTTAAACAAGATCCAGACCGATCTGGACATCGAAGTGCAAATTACCGAAGAGGATTTTGAAGATACCCATGAGGTCGACTCAAAATTGGTAAAGCTGGGAAAATCGACCAAAGGTAAAATTCTGACTAATGATTATAATCTGAACAAGGTTGCCACCGTTCAAGGGGTCGATGTGCTCAATATCAATGAGTTAGCCAACGCCGTCAAGCCGATTGTTTTACCCGGCGAAGAGATGAAGGTTCTGCTGGTAAAAGGTGGAAAAGAAAACGGCCAGGCCGTTGCCTATTTAGATGACGGAACGATGATTGTGGTTGAAAATGGTAAAAAATATATCGGCACGACCACCGCGGTTATTGTAACTAGTATTCTGCAAACCGCAGCCGGACGGATGATTTTTGCAAAGCCCAAAAAATAGTGAACGGCAATCATAAATTCGAATAAAGAATTCGAATAAAGAATTAGAATAAAAAAATAAAATTAAAAGCTTGAATAGAAGCCTTGCTAAAAACACCAATCTTAGGTTGGTGTTTTTATTTCGACGTTTTTTGACAAATTTATTGTAATTAAGATGGCCTTTACGTATAATAAAATGAGTATTGTTAATAGTCGGGGCAGTTCCTGTGACGGCTTTGCTGGAAATAATTAGTGATAAGAAAATGGGGATCATATGGAATTACCTGAAGCGTTTAAGGAAAAAATGAAAAAGTTGATGGGGGAATCCTATCAGAGCTTGCTCGACTCCTATGATCAACCGGAAAGCAAAGGTATCCGGACCAATACATTAAAGCTGGAGCCGGATGAATTGGCTGATAAATTACCCTTTGAAACCCAGGCTGTGAATTGGTGCAAAGAAGGGTTTTATATTGATCATACGGTGCGGCCGGGCAAAAACCCCTACTATTACGCTGGTCTTTATTATGTGCAGGAACCGACGGCGATGGCGGCGGTTGAAGTGCTTGATCCAAAACCTGGGGATTGGGTATTGGACCTTTGTGCGGCACCAGGCGGAAAATCGACTCAAATTGGCGCCAGGCTTCAAGGGATAGGACTGCTGGTGGCCAATGAGCTGGTTAATTCGCGGGCTGGGATCCTGTCTACTAATATCGAACGGATGGGGATGGCCAATGCGATTGTCACCAATGAATTTCCCGAGCGGCTGGTGGATTCTTTTTACGAAAGCTTTGATAAGATATTAGTCGATGCGCCCTGCTCCGGCGAGGGGATGTTTCGCAAAGACCCGGGAGCCCTGGCCGACTGGAGTCTGGAACGGGTTGACCGCTGTATGGGCAAGCAGGAGAAAATATTAGAAAGCGCCCATCGTTTGTTAAAACCGGGCGGAGTACTGGTTTATTCAACCTGTACCTTTTCGCCAGAAGAAAATGAACAGATAATCGAAGCCTTTATTGAGAAATACCCCTACACCCTGCAAACCATAGAGTTACCTGGGATTACCGATCACGGCCGGGTTGACTGGACCCGGAAGCAGCAGCAGGACATTACTAAAACCCTGCGGATTATGCCGATGACCGTCAAAGGGGAAGGACATTTTATTGCCAAACTGATAAAATCGGAAGGCATCGCCGAAGCGATTGATGTCAAACAGGGATATCCTAAATCACGGTTAAAAAAGGCCACCCGAACCGACTTGCAAGACTATCGCGATTTTGCCAAAAACAATCTGCAAGCAGAATTTTATCAGAAAATTGAAGATCGTCTTTATCTCTTGGGTGACCACCTCTATGCCATTCCGGCAGCTATCGAGCTGGAGCGGATTGCCAATTTAAAGCTCTTGCGTACCGGCCTTGATCTGGGAACCTTTAAGAAAAATCGTTTTGAACCGAGCTATGCGCTGGCAATGGCACTGAAATTATCCCAGGCTAAGAATAGCGTTGACTTAAACGATGAAGACCTGGCCTATCAGTATCTAAAAGGCGAGGCCTTGAATTTACAAGCCCCAAAAGGCTGGGTTCTGGTCGGTTATGATGGCTATCCTTTGGGGTTTGGAAAAGCCAGTGAGGGTTTGATTAAGAATCATTATCCCAAGGGGCTGAGAATCAGGAAAAAATAGGAGAAAAATGGATGAGTGACCAGGTGAAAGGAACAAAGATTCATCCCAGTGCGGTGATTTCAAAAGATGTCATAATCGGAAATGAAACCACAATTGGAGCTGGAGCAATCATTGGAGACGGGGTCATCATCAGCGAAAATTGTCAGGTTGGCACCGGGGTGATCATTGAAGCAGGAAGCAGAATTGAAGACAATTGCGTTTTAGAAGCAGGGGTAATTATTGGCAGTCAGGTAACCCTGGGTAAGAATAGCAAAATCGGGATTGGTGCCCGGATTACCAATGGGGTAACGATCGGATCCGATTCGGTGATAAGAATTGGTGAAATCATCTTAAAAGATATGATCTATAAAATGGTTTTTAAACGGGGCGCCTGGATTTATCGGGAAGATAGTTTAAATTGTAAAAACGAAGAGTGAGGGAAAAATGAATCAGAAAGATTTTACTTGTTTAAAAGAGGCTTTGGAAAAGAAAAAGAAGATATTGGTTTCTAGCTGTTTGTTGGGAATGAAGATCAACTATGAGGGAAAGGCTCACCCAGTCGATGCCTTGCGACAACTCTTTCTTCAGGGACAGGCGATACCGATCTGTCCGGAAGTGCTGGCAAGTCTACCGATTCCACGGGATCCTTGTGAAATAGTCGTGGTCAATGGGGAACGGAAAGTGTATAATGATAAGCAAGATGACTTTACGGAGCCTTATACTCTTGGTGCTCAGCGAACCCTCGATACAGCCCGGACATCGGGGGCAAAAATTGCGATCATGAAAAGCAACAGTCCATCCTGTGGCTGTGGGAAGATTTATGATGGAACCTTCAGTGGGAATTTGGTTGATGGGGACGGCATCACGGTGGCCTTATTAAAAGAAAACGGCATTCGTGTCATCACTGAAGAAGATTTCCTGGAGTGTCTGAAATAATCAGGCTTTTGCGAAGTAATTCCTAAAGCCTGCGGCAGATTGTTATGTTTTAAAATCATAGCAATGAGATCTCAAGAGAAAAGTGAGGAATAGAAATGAAAAAAAAACTCAATATCGGAGTGGTTTTTGGAGGACAGTCGGGCGAGCATGAGGTTTCAAGGGTTTCTGCGTACAATATTTTGGGTGTCATCGACCGGGATAAGTATGATGTTATAACCATCGGCATCTCAAAAAAGGGAAAATGGTTTTTATACGCAGGTGATGCCGAAAAAATTAAAGATGGCTCCTGGGAACAGGATCAGGCCAACTTGACAGCCGACTTTTCAATCTTTGCCCATCCGGAAATATTAAAGATTGACGTTTTTTTTCCAGTTCTTCATGGCCCAATGGGAGAAGATGGCACCATCCAGGGCGTTTTTGAAATGCTGAATAAACCCTATGTGGGGTGTGGTGTTTTAAGTTCTGCGGTAGGCATGGATAAGGTTTTTTCTAAGATTATGTTCCAAAGCGTGGGAATCCCCACCGGGAAGTACATTTATTTCCGTGAAAATGACTGGAATCGAGATCCTGATGCTAAAACTGTTGAGATCGAAAGTGAACTGGGTTATCCGATTTTTGTTAAGCCAGCAAACATGGGCTCCAGCGTCGGCATCACCAAAGCCCATGACCGAACCGAACTCGTCATTGCGATTAAAGAAGCCTTAGTTTACGATAATAAACTGATTTTAGAAGACTTTGTCAAAGGTAGAGAAATTGAATGTGCGGTTCTTGAAGTCGGGGACCTTATTCGGGCTTCAATTCCCGGTGAGGTCATCCCTTCAAAAGAGTTTTATGATTATGAGGCCAAATACTCAGCCACCGAAGACTCCAAGGTCGTCATTCCTGCTGATCTGTCCCCGGAAGTTACAGAAAAAGTCAGAGATTACGCCATCAAAGCCTTTGAAGCCATTGAAGGTTCTGGGTTAACCCGGGTGGATTTTTTTGTTACCGAAGATGACCGTATTTTAATTAATGAAGTAAACACCCTGCCAGGATTTACAAATATCAGCATGTACCCAAAAATGTGGGAAGCTACCGGAATTGGGTATATAGAACTTGTAGACCTGATTATTGCGTCAGCAAAGCGGAAACGCACCACGATAAGCTAGTTCGTTTGGTTTCTTTATGATGCGTAATCCTAATAAAAACTTAAGAGGATAATTTTTCTTGATAAAAAACCCCATCAATGGTTTAATAGTGGAAGAAATTATACCTCTAGGAGGAGACCAATGACTGAAGAAAGAAAAAAAGTATGGTTATCCATTTCGGGAACCGTTAAAGATGAAGAAAATAAGGATACCCTGGAGTTCCTGACCGAAGGAGATTTATATAAAGAAGACAACCGATCCTGTGTGACATATAAAGAATCCGAGGTTTCCGGCATGGAAGGGACAATCACGACCGTTGTTGTTGATGGACAAAAAGTATCAGTCATTCGTTTGGGAACAACCAACTCGATTATGGAATTTGAACGCGGAAAAAGAAACCTGACCTGGTATTCCACCCCGCACGGGGATGTGACCATGGGGATTTTAACCAAGGATGTATTTGTCAATTATAATGAGGATAAAGAGCCGACTAAGGTTTCGATCGACTATAACATCGAAATTGAAGGCATTACAAATTCTCGGAATATCCTGAACATAAAAATTACCCAATAAAAATGGCAGCAATGTCAATCACAGGAGAAGCGCCAGGAGCGCTTCTCCTTTAAATTTCACCTGACCGGAAATGATTAGTAATGTGCAATAATCGAATATAATCTGAACATAAATAGAAGAGTGAGAGGAACTTAAGGATGTACATACGCGAAAAAATCACCGAACAAATCAAGAAAATCATTGGCGATGCGCTTAATCAAACAATCGAATCGGGAGCATTGACGATAGCGATAAAACCGGATCTTTTTCTGGAAATTCCCAGAGAAAAAGAACACGGTGAGTATTCCACCAATATCGCCATGCAGCTGCCCAAACAGACCAAGAAAGCACCCCGTTTGATTGCTGAAACCTTAGTGGCCAATATGAATACCACAGACTCCTACGTCGAGTCCATTGAAATAGCCGGACCGGGCTTTATTAACTTCAAACTTAAACCCTATTGGCAGTATGCGGTTTTAGCAGAAGTGACAGAAATGAAAGCGGATTATGGCCGGAGTCAGAAAAATGCCGGCAAAAAATTTAATCTGGAGTTTATTTCCGCCAATCCCACCGGACCGATGCATATGGGTAATGCCAGAGGTGGTGCTATTGGCGATATTTTAGCGGCAGTAGCCGACTGGACCGGCTATGATGTCACCCGGGAATTTTATATTAATGACGCCGGCAATCAAATTGTCAAATTTGGTGATTCCCTGGATGCCCGCTATCGCCAATTGATGGGAGAAGCGATCGCTTTTCCCGAGGATGGTTATCAGGGTGAAGACATTACCGAACATATGAGAGCTTTCATTGCCGCAAATGGTGATGCTCATCGGGCGATGACCCCAGAAGAACGAAAACCAATCCTGATTGATTATGCACTAAATAAAAACCTCACCCAAATGCGCAGTGATTTAGAAGCATATGGGATCCGCTATGACGTTTGGTTTTCAGAACAAAGCCTTTATGACAGCGGTGCTATTGAGCAGACCATTGCGCTACTGGGAAAAGGCGGCTTTACCTATGAACAGGAAGGGGCCTTATGGTTTAAGGCCACCGCATTCGGTTCTGACAAGGACGATGTGCTAATCCGGGCTAATGGATTGCCGACCTATTTTATGGCTGATATCGCCTACCACATCGATAAGTTTGTTAACCGGGGCTTCAATCGTTGCATCAACGTTTGGGGTGCCGATCACCATGGCCATGTCGCCCGGCTTAAAGGGGCGCTGGCAGCAGTAGGCATTGACGCCGCTAATTTTGATGTGGTCATCATGCAACTGGTGCGATTGCTAAGAAACGGCGAAGTAGCAAGAATGTCCAAACGTCAGGGAAAAGCCATTGCCCTGACTGATCTGATCGACGAAGTCGGCGTCGATGCGACCCGTTTCTTCTTTAATCTGCGCTCACCAGATAGTCATTTTGACTTTGATTTGGATCTGGCGATTGAACAGTCCAATGATAACCCGGTCTTTTATGTGCAGTATGCCCATGCCCGAATTTGCAGCATTATTCGTCAGATGAAAGGAGAATTGGATGATACGATTCTCCTGGATTACAGTCGGCTGGTCGAAAAGGAAGAATTGAACCTGCTGGAAATCCTGTCTAATTTCCCGGATGAAATACTGACCGCCGAAGACAAACTGGATCCTAGCCGAATCACCCGATATGCCATTGATCTGGCAATGGCCTTCCATAGTTTTTATAATGCCTGCCATGTTCGGGTTGCTGACAAGGCCTTGATGAAAGCCCGCGTTGCCCTAATTGAGGCAAGCAAGCAAGTGATTCAAAATGCCCTCGGTATTTTGGGAGTATCAGCTCCAGAAAGAATGTAAAAATGAAAACAGAATCAGGAATCTTTGACCGTACTGAAAAGCTGATTGGCCAATCCGGTTTGGAGATTCTAAAAAACTCACGCGTTATCCTCTTTGGGGTTGGCGGCGTCGGCTCATTTGTAGCTGAAGCCTTAATCCGTAGCGGGGTTGGTTTTTTAACCATCGTTGATAAGGACACCATCGAGGCCAGCAATCTCAATCGTCAGATTATGGCCAATGTTAAAACGATCGGCAAGAAAAAAGTTGATGCCATGGCCAGAAGGCTGATTGCCATCAACCCGCTTTCGCTCGTCCATCCGATGCATCAGTGTTATACCCCGGAAAATTCCCATGATTTTCACCTTCAAGACTATGATTATGTCATTGATGCGGTCGATATGGTCACCGCAAAAATTGATTTGATCATTAAAAGCCAGCAAAATAAGGTGCCGATTATCAGTTGTATGGGAACCGGAAATAAGATCGACGCCAGTTGTTTTAAGATTGCCGATATCTACGAAACCGCTGTTTGTCCGCTGGCCAAAGTGATTCGTAAAGAATTACGGGCACGAGGGGTGGAATCGCTGAAGGTTCTTTATTCTACTGAAGAGCCGATGATCAGAGAAACCCCGCCGGGTAGTATCGCCTTTGTCCCTTCGGTCGCCGGACTGCTGATTGCTGGTGAAGTGGTGCGGGATCTGTTGAAAACTGGAACGATCGAAAAAATTTAAACCGATACTGGCCGCCAGATCAAATAGCTTAATAGCCTTTTAAGTTATCTATTTGGTGGCATTTTTTTAGAGGTTTATGTTATAATTTTATTGTCAAAAGCGGATTGGATGAGATTTGAATAACGGTGTCTGATTAGCTATAGAAATTTACGAGTAAAAGTGGCTGAAAGGGGTAAGATGATACGGATCGGAATTGGGTATGACGTCCATCGTTTAGTAGAAAATCGACCACTCATTTTAGGCGGTGTAAAAATAGCGCATTCCTTGGGTCTGTTGGGACATTCCGATGCCGATGTGCTGGTGCATGCCATTATCGATGCGCTTTTAGGGGCCTTGGCACTTGGTGATATTGGTAAGCACTTTCCCGACACCGATGGCGCCTATAAAGATTGTGACAGTTTACTGCTGCTAAAGAAGGTGGGACAGCTGGTTGCCGAGAAGGGCTACGCAATTAATAATATCGATTCAACGATTATTGCCCAGGCTCCAAAGCTTGCGCCTTATATTGAAATCATGAGCGAAAATATTAGCAGAACGCTGGAATTAGCCGGAGATTCTGTGAGTGTAAAAGCTACGACTGAAGAAGGTTTAGGCTTTACCGGGAGTGAACAGGGGATCGCTGCCAACGCAGTGGTGAGTCTTTTGAAAGGAGAAATAAACAAATGATTGGTATTATTGCAGCGATGGACAGTGAGGTTCGCGACATCAAGTCAGCGATGGAAGATGGCATCAAGATCCACCACGGAGGGATGACATTTTTTAAGGGAAAACTCCACCAAAAAGAGGTTGTGGCCGTTAAAAGCGGGGTTGGAAAAGTTAATGCTGCCATGTGTAGTCAGGTTCTGATTGATATTTTTAAGGTAAGTTCGATCATCAATGTCGGGGTGGCCGGTGCGGTTCACCCCGATCTGGAAATAGGTGATATTGTCATTTCAGAAGACAGCTGTCAATACGATATGGATGCCCGAGCCTTTGGCCATCCCCGGGGTGAGATCCCAAACATGGATATAACCTTTTTTAAAGCAGACCCGACCCTGATCAAGCTGGCCGAGCAAGCCGCGGAAACACTAAAAGTTTCCTATCGAACCGGGCGAATCATGACTGCTGACTTGGGGGTCGACTCGAAACAGCTCAAAGAAGAACTGCGGGAAGAATTCGACGGATTGTGTGTCGAAATGGAAGGTGCGGCAGTCGGTCAGGTGGCGATGCTCAACCAGGTTGCTTATCTGGTGATTCGTTCGATCTCGGACAAGGCCGATTCCAATTTGACCGATGATTACAAGAAAAATCTGGAAGCATCGATTAAGAATGGAGTCGCGATGGTGCTGGGTATGGTCAAGGAAGTTCCGTCGGTATGAAGGAACTGGCACTTCGCCCAACCTGGGCCGAAATTGATTTAGATGCACTGACTAGTAATTATGAAGAAATTCGCAGAATCGTTGGCCCCGACGTTAAGATTCTGGGAGTGATCAAGGCCGATGCTTACGGTCATGGCAGTTTGGAATGTGCCCGAACCCTCTGTGATGCCGGCGTCGATATGCTGGCCGTAGCCTTTATTGATGAAGCGATTGCCCTCCGACAGGGCGGGATCACCGAACCGATTTTATTGCTGGGCTACACCGCAAAAGAACATATTCCTGATCTGATCCGCTGGGATGTGA
Source organism: uncultured Acetobacterium sp. (assembly GCF_927416815.1). Taxonomy (NCBI): domain Bacteria; kingdom Bacillati; phylum Bacillota; class Clostridia; order Eubacteriales; family Eubacteriaceae; genus Acetobacterium; species uncultured Acetobacterium sp. The sequence goes on from NZ_CAKMJU010000041.1 coordinate 23,133, forward strand.
TTCCTGGCACCTATCAGTTTGATTTTGCCAAAGCCTTATCGGAGCATTGTCAGGAAATCGGCATGCGTCATCCCGTTCATGTAAAAATCGATACGGGCATGGGTCGGATCGGAATTGGCTGGCAGGAGGCTTCACATGTCATTGAAGCGATGAATCAATTAGAAGGCATTGAACTACAAGGTCTATATACCCATTTTTCAACCGCTGATGCCACCGATAAAACCTACACCGCGGAGCAGATCAGGCGCTACCAACAGGTTCTTGCTGAACTGGAAGCCAAGCATATCGCCATTCCCATCAAACATATGGCTAACAGTGCCGGAATCTTTGATGTCGAAGGGGTACATTTTGATATGGTGCGACCGGGGATTATTCTTTATGGCCTTTATCCCTCGGCAGAGGTGGATCGCTCAAAAATCTCTTTAAAACCGGTCATGACCCTGAAATCAACGATTGTCCATTTGAAAATACTTCACCCCGGCGAGTCGGTCAGTTATGGCAATCGTTATGTCGCTAACGAAGACCGGATCATCGGCACCTTGCCAATCGGCTATGCCGATGGCTACACCAGGATGTTAAACGGACTGGCCAAGGTCTGGATTGCCGGCCAGCTGGTGCCAGTGGTCGGCAGTATCTGCATGGATCAATGCATGATCGATTTGACCGAGGTGGAAGCAGTTTCCCTTTACGATGAGGTGGAGCTTTTTGGCAACAACATTTCAGCCGATGTGCTGGCCGAGGCATTGGGAACCATCAATTATGAAATTACCTGTATGGTCAACAAACGGGTACCCCGGGTATTTATTAAAGACGGGGTTCCCCAGTCGATCAGACGTGATATTTTAGATCGGCAAATCAACACGAATAGTGATATTTATTAAAGAGGAGAATTAAATGGCATTTTTAGAAGAAACCGTTAGGGGAATTCGCAAGGATATTGTAAAAATGATTGGCAAGGCAGCTTCAGGTCATCCTGGTGGCTCCTTGTCGTCAGCAGAAATTTTGACCCTGCTTTATTTTGAACAAATGAATGTAGATGAAAACAATCCCCGCAAGGAAGATCGAGATCGCTTTGTGCTGTCAAAAGGACACGCTGCCCCGGTGCTGTATGCAACGCTGGCAGCAAAAGGCTTTTTCCCCAGAGCCGAGCTAGAAAACCTAAGACAATTGGGCTCGATTCTCCAGGGACATCCCGATATGAACAAGGTGCCCGGGGTTGATATGTCAACCGGTTCTTTGGGACAGGGAATTTCGGTGGCTGCCGGGATGGCATTGGCCGCAAAAATGGACAATAAGGATCATAAGATCTATGCATTACTGGGCGATGGCGAATTACAAGAAGGTCTGGTTTGGGAAGCTGCTATGGCGGCCAGCCATTATCAGCTTAATAATCTGATTGCCCTTGTCGATAATAATAATCTTCAGATTGATGGGGCTATCTGTGAGGTAATGTCACCATTCCCCATCGATAGCAAGTTTGAGGCTTTTGGTTGGAACGTCATCACCGTCGAAGACGGTCATGATTTCGATGAGTTGCGAACCGCCGTAGAAGCAGCAAAAAAATCAGAGGATAAACCAACCGTGATCATTTGCAAAACGGTTAAGGGTAAATGTGTCTCCTTTATGGAAAACAATGCGGGATGGCATGGAAAAGGGCCAAATGCAGAAGAAGTGAAACAAGCATTGGCAGAATTGGAGGCATAATCATGGCAGATAAAAAATCAACACGACAGGCTTATGGCGAATACTTGGTGAAATTGGGTGAAAAAAACCAGAATCTGGTGGTTCTGGATGCCGATCTCTCAGGCGCAACCAAGACCAATATCTTTAAAAATGCCTGCCCCGAACGGCACTTTAATGTGGGGATTGCCGAAGCAAACCTGATGGGAATGTCGGCCGGGTTAGCAACCGCAGGGAAAATTCCCTTTGCCAGCACCTTTGCTATATTTGGCGCCGGGCGAGCCTATGAAATTATTCGTAACAGCATCTGTTACCCGAAACTAAATGTAAAAATAGCCTTAACCCATTCCGGCATATCAGTCGGTGAAGATGGCGGATCACACCAGTCGATCGAAGACATTGCGCTGATGCGGGTTTTACCCAATATGACGGTTTTATCGCCGGCAGATGCGGTCGAAACAGAAAAGATGATGGATGCCGCGATGGCAATCGACGGACCGGTTTATATTCGTCTGGGTCGCAGTGATGTACCGGTTCTTTTTGACGAAGACTACCAATTTGAGATCGGAAAAGCCGGCTTGTTAAAAAGCGGCGAGGACGTGACCATTATTGCGACCGGCATGATGGTCGGACCAGCCATGGAAGCGGCAGATTTTTTAAAAATCGATGGTGTTTCGGCTAGCGTATTAAATATGGGCTCGATTAAACCAATCGATGTAACTGCCATTAAAGATGCGGCTGTCAATACCGGTGCTCTAGTTACCGCTGAAGAGCACAGCATTATCGGCGGTCTGGGTAGTGCCGTTGCCGAAGTATTATGCGATGTCGCGCCAGTGCCCCTGGAACGCGTTGGTGTTAAGGATCTCTTTGGACAATCGGGTAAGGTTGCACCACTGATGGAAAAATATGGTTTAACAGCCAAAGATATTGTTGCAGCTGCTAAAAAAGCCATCCAACGAAAATAACAACAAAACCAGAACTAGCAAGTTATCAAAAAACAGAGTCGTGAAGACTCTGTTTTTTTAACGTTTTGCATATAAAAATTGAATTTGCTAATAATTAGGGTATAATAATCAATACGAGATCAAACCAACAAACATTTTTAAATAAGTAAGGAGTACTTGCATGCCATTAGATTTTAGAGAAGCAACAGAGCAACGGCGCTCGATATACGGAATTTGCGATGAAAGTCCCATCACAGCTGAAGAAATAATGGACATCATCGACCATTCAACAAAGCACATACCTTCGGCATTTAACTGTCAAAGTCAGCGGGTTGCGGTACTGTTTGGAGAGAAGCATCTGGAGTTCTGGGCTATCGTGATGGAAACACTCAGAAAGAAAGTTCTGGCTGATGAATTCCGCTCTACTGAAAATCGGATTAATAGTTTTGCAGCAGGATGCGGAACCTTGCTATTTTATGATGATAACTCTGTTACTAAAGGACTGATGGAAAGGTTTTTACCCTATCGAGACCGGATTCCGGATTGGGCTGAACAAGCCAATGGGATGTTGCAGTTTGCTATTTGGACGCAATTATCAGCAGCAGGCCTGGGTGCAAGCCTGCAACACTATAATCCGATTATTGATAATGAGGTAAGGACCACCTTTCTGATCCCATCGGATTGGCGACTGATCGCTCAGATGCCCTTTGGCGTGCCTACCGAAGAGCCTATTACAAAAGATTTTGAGCCCATTGAACGGCGGGTCATTGTCATTGAATAATCAAAAAAACCACGGTAATTCCGTGGTTTTTTTACGATCTGAAGGGCTTTATTCAAGCAGCAATAAGCCATAGTATTTCACAAATTCATCCTTGCAAGCCAGTGTCTTTAAGGTTTCACCATTATTGCGGACGGTTTCGAAGACATCAATGCCGGAGCCTTCCATCGAGGGACGGCGATTTTTCGTGTTAAGACACGGTTTTGCCAAATCACAGGTGGGGCAGATATGACAGGGTCCCGACCAGAAGGCAAAGGCCTTGTGAAAACCGCCAGTAAAGGCTAAGCGTTCGGCTACTAAGATCTTTCGTTGAAATTCTCCAGTTCCCGGGGTTCCTCTAATCAGAAATGCCCTGGAATAGGTGGAAAGTAGCCGGCCGGTTTCTTCAAAGGGGATCTCATTAGCCTGACAATGTTTGAGATTGGCCGAAGAGCAGCCAAAGGCGCATTTATTTTTGGCAAATTCGGTAACCACCACCGAATCGGTGGCAATTTCTAAAACGTCATCAAAGCCGATGTTAAGAATCGGGTGTTTTAAGCGTTGAATCGGGGTCAAAGCCAGAGCTTCCAAAAAAGATGGCGATTTTCCGGCAAAAATGACAGCGGTATCGGTTTCAAGCGGAACCAGAGCAGTGGTGGTGAGACCGGCTGCCTCAAATTTGCGGATGACTTCTTTTGCGGAACAAACCTGGCTCCCAGAATTGATCATCCAATTGACTCCGGATAACCGGGTCATTAGAGTTGCATGCTCGTCAAAGGCGTCGTGAAGCATCAGGATACCATCAGACTGAAGCATTGGTAAACAGGCGAGCAACTCATTTAGAATGAGTTGATGATCTTTACTGATTGACAGGCTGGTCAAGATGATCAGAGAATAGAGCGCCTGATTTTTGGCAGAGGCGACGCGCAGTGCTTCTAAGGAACAGGTATCCATCCGCTGTGCCTGGGGGTCATTAAAAACAGTAGCGTCAATCGGGAAGGGATTATCATCGCTAAGCAGGGTGATCTCCAGATTCGGAAAGGTTTCAAGAAAACAGTCTGCCATTGTTTGAGCTCCGGGACCGCTGACTAGAATTTTCCCCGACAAGGCCGGAAAAAAGTTGACACAGTCAAGGGCTTTCATGCGGGTCAATTCAGGAATAGCTTTATTCTTTAGTTGATCGAGCTGTTCATGGGCTAAATCTTCTAGCCCACTATCCGGTTCAATTGGAGTGTCTTTTAGCAGCGAAGCTTTTAGCTGATGCCATTTTTGAGACTGTAATTGGTGCAGCTTGATGGCATGACCCAGATAATCCGGACTGGATGAAAGTAGATAGCGTTTGCTTATGATGGCGTTGCTGTAAGAGCCCTGATAACAAAAAAGCAAACCCAGACTTTCCAGCAGCGGCAGAAAGGTTGACAATGCCGTAGTATCGGTTTCCAGTTTTTCTGAAAGCGCTTGGACATCGGCGCCATGATCTCCGAAGGCATTCAGAATTTCGAAAAGATCCAGTTCCAGGGCGGTAAACAAAGCTTCAGATGCCCAGTTGGCGGTCGAAAGGTTTGCCAGATACTGGCCGCCATGGGTATGAGGGTCATAGTTTTTTACAGTGAAGTGACGATTTTGTTCTAAATTTTTCATAAGGTTTTCCTATTCTTGAAATTTTTGAGGGCAGAAATAACGAACTATTTTTATGCGCATAAAATTCCCGATTAAAATACGAATGCAAGAACAAAATGCCGTCTTTATTTCAATGATATTGTCATTATACAACTCAAAAGCGAAATCAGCAAGGTCCACAAAGAAGCTGGGAAAAGAGAAAAAAGGATCTTGTTGGGGTCGCACATCAGTGTTGAGAATTTATTAATTTGATGAAATTTTGTAAAATAGTTTATGATATTGACTTATTTGCCCAGTAAAGCATATAATGTGAATATAATTTTGATAAAAATTTGCAGAATGGAGGGAAATGTATGCTGCTTGAATTCAAAGCGAAGAATTACAAATCGTTTAAAGAGGAATTAGTTTTTTCGATGATTCCAGCACCTAAACAGAAAGGACTGGATTATAGTGTGCAGCATTCAAAAGTTGGCAAGAAGGAGTACAAAGGACTGTGCTCGGCGGTGATATATGGCCCTAATGCATCCGGTAAAACAAATATCATCGGAGCAATGGACACCTTTAAAACAATCACTCTTCGCGGAAATATTCGGAATTTAGACGATAAAAGTGCTCCCAATGCTGCTGCTAATGCACTAGAGCTGATTCCGAATAACTCAAACGAAGAGCATAGCCCAGTTTCATTCTCTGTTAAATTTATTGATAACAACTTTTTAATTGAGTATTCGTTTGAAGTAAACCTTGGCATGTTTTTAGAGGCGGATTTTCCGAGAAAGATCATTTCAGAGTCTCTTTCAGTCAACGAGGAAGTGGTCTTTACCAGAAACAAAGACCTGGAGTTTGGAACATTTGATACGATTGAAAATATACTAGTAAATGCTTTTGACCAGAATAAAAAAGGTGCGATTTCTTTGGCAAAAAGCAACTTGAATGATGAAGAACTATTTTTAAGCAACGGTTTTAAAACGATGTTTAGCGCAAAACTGACTTTGTTAATCAGCAACTGGTTAGATAATAAGTTTATGGTAATCTACCGTGCAGACTCATTAAATCTGATTCGCAAATTCTCAGATCCTCAAAAAAAGTCGGTCTATATTGAAAAGACGATGAACGAGGCTGCAAACTATTTTGGAATCACCTCTAATGCCTTAGGTTATGTAATTGAGGGGGATGAAGCCGAAGCGAAATTGTACTCGCTTTTTAATGGGATTGAGAAAAGTACAGCCATAAAAGCTGAGGTATTTGAATCATATGGCACGATTCGTTTTATTAATATGTTTCCGTTGGTGGTTAACGCCCTCTTGAATGGTGGAACCTTAGTAGTTGATGAGTTTGATGCTTCGATCCATCCAATGGCACTGATGAGTATTATCAATATTTTTCACAACGACGAGATTAACATCAATAACGCACAACTGATTTTTAATACGCATAACCCGATCTTTCTGAATGCCAATCTATTTCGACGGGATGAGATAAAATTTGTCGAAAGAGATGATGATACCCACTGCAGCATTCACTATTCTCTTTCTGATTTTGGTACAACAGGCAAGAACGGTGTTCGTAAGAACGAAGATTATTTAAAAAATTACTTTATCAGCCGCTACGGTGCGATCAAAGACATAGATTTTACGCCAATTTTTGAAAGTCTATTAGATGATACAAAAGAGGATCAGCAGCGATGAAAGAAAATCGAAAATACTACTTTACCGTTGAGGGTGAAACTGAGAAGTGGTATTTACAGTGGTTGCAGGACACTGTAAATGCCGAACCAACTTCAAAGTACAGAAAAATTTCTATTGACTGCCCCATTCAAAAAAATCCATTGAAACGGGCAAAATCACTGGTGAACTTAGGAAAAACTGAGATAACCCATATATTTGACTACGAGAGTAATGAGGAAATTCACACAACCCAGTTTCAAACTACATTGGATCAAATGAAGCAATCGCAATCAGTCGGCAAATCCATTAAATATCTGCTGGGATACAGTAATTTCACATTTGAACTATGGATCGTATTGCACAAAATAAACTGCCAGGGTTGTTTAACTCACCGTAAGCAGTACATCAAATCCATCAATCGAGCATATAGTGAATGCTTCGAAAATCTTGATCAGTATAAGCATGAAGATAATTTCAAGCGAGTTCTCAGTAAGTTGACTTTAGATGATGTAAAAAATGCAATTAAGAGATCAAAGGCTATCATGCAAAATAATGAAGATAACGGGCTTGTCCTACAGCAGTATAAGGGATATCGGTTCTATAAAGAAAATCCTTCTCTTTCTATTTGGTTAGCAATTGAAAAGATATTGCAAGATTGTGGATTATTAGAGTGAGTATTAATAAAAATTTTGTCAAACAGTTGACAAGAGCTTATAAATTCGCTATGATTGACTCAATATAATATGTACACGATTTATGGTGCCTTGTAAAGGAGAATAGGGAATCAGGTGAGAATCCTGGACGAACCCATCACTGTAATGGTTTTGTTTTTGCACATGCCACTGGAAACGGGAAGGCGCAAAAACAGATAAACCAGAGTCAGGAGACCTGCCATAAATTAACGAGTATGAAACGACGGTAAAGTTTCGGCTATCCTTAGGATTAACCTATCGATAGTCGGAGCTTCTTTTTTTGCGCGAAAGCATAAAGCCGTGCGCTGAATTGAAAGAATTAAATATTGTTAAACTCGCTTATAAAATGTTTAATTCTTTCAATTCAGCATAGGGCGTAGCCCGCGACGAAGGTCGCAGCTCAGCGAAAACCGAAGTGCCCGGCTTTAGGCATAAAGCCATCATTCAAAAATTCAATCACGAGGCCACCCAATGAAACCCATCATCCAACTGGATATCAAAACGCTTACCTTTCCTGACGCGTGCGAACCGGCGCTTAAAAACATTAAACTAAATATCAATGAGGGAGAATACATTGCCATTACCGGCGGAGCGGCTTCGGGGAAGTCAGTGTTGCTCCACGCGATTACCTCGGCGGCACCAAAGTTTTACCCCTGTGTGCTAAACGGGACGGTTACGGTAGCCAATCAGGATGTGTCAAGCATTCCGCTCTGCCAAATGGCTGACTATCTGGGCTATATGATGCAGGAACCGCAAAACCAGATGGTCAACCGACGGGTTGCTGATGAGCTGGCCTTTGGGGTGGCCAATCTTAATCTGACCGGGGCAGAAATCGCCAAGCGTGTCAATGTGATCATGGACTTTCTCGGGATCCGGGAGTTCTCAGACCGCACCACGGATGCCTTATCCGGCGGGCAAGCCCAGAAGGTGGTGCTAGGGAGTATCCTGGCGATGAAAACCCCGATCCTGCTGTTGGATCAGCCCACTGCCGAACTGGATCCCAAAACCAGTTCGGAACTGTATCGGCACCTGGGTCAGCTCAACCGGGAGAAAAAGATCACGACCCTGGTCGTCATGGATAAATCTGGCGCGGTTTTAAAAGACGCCCATCGGGTGCTGGTAATGGAAGCCGGTATGGTGAAAGATTTTCTACCGGTTGACGAATATCAGAAAAAATACGGTAATGAAAAAAAGTACCATCGACCCCTACCGTTCATGGTTGATGAAAGTACCGACGTGATTAAGTTAAGCGGCGCGTCGCATTGCTATAAAGGTGGGATAACCGGATGCCAGCCGCTGGATTTCAGTCTTAAAAAAGGCGATTTTACGGCGGTCATCGGTCAGAATGGTTCAGGTAAATCGACCATGCTCAAGCTCATTGAAGGGCTGGTCAAACCAAGTACCGGTAGCGTGGAACTATTCGGGACCGCGGTGACAAAGAAAAATGTCGGTCAACTGCGGCGCCGGATCGGGTTTCTGTTTCAGAATCCCGATGATCAGATCTTTTGCAGCTCCGTCAAAGACGAAATCAGTTATGTTTTAAAAAATAGCAATAGTAGCAATAAGAATCTCAGTCAGCACGAGCAGGAGCAAAAGATTCAGGAAACCCTGACCCTGATCGGACTGGCGGGTCTCGAAGATATCCATCCCCAGCGCTTGAGCCGGGGACAGCGCCAATTGCTGGCGCTGGGTTCGGTCGTTATAAGTGACCCCGAGCTGATCATTGCCGATGAACCGACCTCCGGTTTAAACGCCCCCCAGAGTCAACTGGTGATGGAAAAGCTGGCTCGGCTCAGCCGTCAAGGTGTCACCATTTTGCTGGTGACCCACGATTTGACAGAGGCCAGAGACTTTGCCAATCGGATTGTGGTGATGCACAATCATCAGCTGGCGCTGGAATTTGCAGCAGCCAAAATGGATGATTACAAAAAGGACTTAGTTCGACTGGAACTAATAGAAGGAGGCGATTATTAAATGTTTGTTTTAAAAAAACTGGATCCACGGCTCAAACTGACCTGGTGTCTGTTTCTGGTTTTTACAGCCTTGGTTTCGCGAAGTGTGATCCTCAATGGGGTATTACTGGGCTTGATACTGATCAGTGAACTACTCTCGGAGAAAAGCTTAAAATCATTCAAAATGCTGTCAATCCTGTTGCTGATTCTAAGCACGCAGGTCTTGATTATCAATCTGATCTTTGGACGCGAAGGCGACCTGCTTTATTCGTGGGGAATGTTGCAGATTTACAGTGGCTTTGTCGCCACCGCGATGCTGGCTTTTTTGAGAATTGGGATTATCTCCTTAAGCGCCTATCAGTTTGGCGTTCACACCGACCCTATGGATATGGCGCAGATGCTCATTTACTGGCATATCCCCTATCGTTATGCGATGTTGGTGCCAATGGTAGCCCGGTTTTTTCCGGTGATGATTGGCGAATACCAGTCCATCTGCGACAGCCAGTCAGCCCGCGGGGTGCCCTGTGATACGGTAGTTGAAAAAATCCGGAACCTGCCTGCCTCGATTTTACCGCTGATGTACCGGGCGATGCGGATATCGAGTGATGCGGCGTTGTCGGTGGAACTCCGCGGATATGGTCGCCATCCATCGCGAAATTTTCAGAAAAAAATAAATCTCCGTCCCCTGGAAGGCATGACCATCGTCTGCCTGATAATCGGCTTTGGCGGGGTCTTGGTAAAAACCATTTTATAAGGGCATAAAAATTGTCTAATTAGAAATAAATAAAAATAAAAACATTCAAAAACAGAGGAGAAAAAAATGCAAAACGAACAAGCAATTGGAAAAAGAAGTATTTTTAAAACGGACACTAAATCTTTAATTGGTGCCGTCGTTATGGGGATCGTATTTGTTATTGCCTGCCAGATTACTGGCCAGATTGATAACATGCTACCCTGGGGAAAAATGGGGATGTACCTGATTAATGGAACAGTCTGGGCATTTTTTACCGGGATTTTGACATTGGTTTACAAGCAGCCCGGTGGACTGATTGCCGCCGAAGTGGAAGCCCTGATTTCGGTTATGTATACACCATTATGGGTGGCCTTTATTTTTGCTAATGCTATTGCATCGATCTGGGTATCCTTGGTGGCGGCAAAATATGACATGAGCAAATGGTCGCATCACATTATCGCTCAGGCGGGAGTCTGTATTCTAGGGAACATCATTGTTTCGGTGGGTCTGGTTTTGATTCTTGGTCTGCCAGTAAACGTCGCTATCGTTGAAGGCTTGATTCTGATCGCCGTGACCTGGCCACTAGCGACCATCGCCACAAAAAAAGTTTATGATGCCTTATTAAAATCAGGAATGGTTAAGTAAGTCTCAAAGCCTTTGATGGTCCAGCTGAACGACCGTATCGACCGATGACCGAGGGGTCAGACCCTTGTTAATCTGTTGTTTGCATCAGGGCGAACAGGCAATCCCCTGTCTGATCCTGCGCGCAGGCAACGAGCCAATCACAAGCTTGCTTGTAGTTGGCGACTGCCTGTGAACCAACAAGAAATAAGCGTAGCGCATTTCTTGTGGTGCGCGCATACAACAGATTAACAATTGGTCGGTACGGTAGAGAGCAAACACCTGAGTTTTACA
>NZ_CAKMJU010000042.1:0-16917 GCF_927416815.1 uncultured Acetobacterium sp.
TCCTCTCATTTTATCGGTTAATCAACCGGCATAATAATTCAGCTTATCCATCAAAACACCTTTTGATTGGAGCCCGACGATGGTTTCCACCACTTCGCCGTCTTTAAAAATTTTCATTGTTGGTACACTCATCACCCGGTATTGCTGAGCCAGGCTCTGGGTCTGATCAATATCGACCTTATAAACACTGGCTTTGTCTTTTAACTGCTCGGCGACTTCTTCCAACACAGGTGCCAATGCTTTACAGGGTCCGCACCAGGTCGCAAAAAAATCTACTAAAACAACGCCTTTTCCTTTTAAAACAAGATTATCAAACTCTGTTTGATCTAATATCTTTGCCATTTTTTATCTCCTTTATTTCTAATTTTTTCTAGTTATTTACTACCGACATATTTATTTTTTCCGCAATCGCCGCTAGTTCTTCCAAACACTTCTGGTTATCCAATGCCGGCAGCTCATCGGTATGGGAAAACTTAACAAAACCAATCTCTTCACAGCTCAGGGTTTTTTTGTACCATTCCAGGGTATTATCGACAGCCTGGAACTGACGCGGATAATAAGGCGCCCCACCGATACCAATGATTAGAATTTTTTTATTTTTGATGACCGACTTATCCTCAAGGTTATAAATCATTTGAGTTCGGTCAATTAGCGCTTTTATTTTTGAAGGAAATGCGCTGAAATAAACGGGACTGGCTACAATCAGCAAGTCGCAGCTTTCCATTTTTTTGTAAATTTCGGTCATATCATCTTTGATAATACATTCTCCTTGATGAGGGATGCAGTGATCACAGGCGGTACAAGCCTGAACGTTTATCTGATTGACATTATATTCAAACAATTCATGTTCAACTTTAATTTTGCCCATAAAATAGTCAAGCGCCTTCTGTGTGTTCTGGTTATTCCGATGACTTCCAATAATTGCTACAATTTCCATTGGTTTTCCTTTCCTGGTGGATCCTTTTTAGTTATTTAGGAATATTATACCCGATTTCTTGCAGCATTAACACTGTCTAATTATCTGGTGAAAAATCTTCTTGCAAATTGATTAAGTCTTTTCAAAAAAGAAAAAAACCGAAGCCGTGTGAAAAGCGTTCGGTTTTTTCTAAAAACTTTGAAAGAGGGTAACTTGTTATGTCTAAATAATACTCTATTTCCCTTAAGTTTTTCTTAAAACTATCATATTTTGACCATTTTTTTTAATATTTCAATAAATTTACTGGTGCATTGGATCTTTGCACAACAAATTTTTCCCTGTTCGTCATGTTGAATCACATACTTTCTTTTTCCGTCCATATTTGTCAGTGTGAAATTGCGCATTTGACCGTCAACTTTTTTGGCTTCCTCACTTGGTAATATTTTTTTGATGTCATCAAGCTTTACTTCCAAGACGGTTTTTTTCCAAAAAAATATTTTTCGGTCAATCGTTAGCCGGTCGTGGGTGATGACCATCTCATAGGCGGTTGTAATATATCGAAGTGAAATTAAAAAACCACCCATCATAACAATCAGACTGATCACACCAACAATCGTTTTTAACCGATAATCTTCCAGGGTATTAGCATATTGATTGTATAAAAATGTATAACCTACCACCACCACCATTAATATTCCCAGGGTCGTGATGCTGATTTGCTTGCTTTCAAGGGTTTCCCGTGCTTTTACTGCCATATATCCTCCATATTTCTGTAGTCATTTTCATTATAACCGATTGATCCCATAAAAAAAAGAGCTTTAGCTCTTTTTTAACCATTGTTTTCTAGTCTTCTGGTGAAAAATCTTCTTTTCCAACACCGCATAGCGGGCAGACCCAATCCTCGGGAATATCTTCAAAAGCTGTTCCCGGACTAACCCCGCTATCAGGATCCCCAACCTCAGGATCATAAACATAACCACAAATATCGCATACGTATTTCTGCATTTTTTCCACCTCCAGACTCTATCTGTCATTGATTTTATTTCATGGGTATTTATATACCCCTGTATTTGATACTCTAACACGATCAGAAAAATAAATTGGATTGCCTCAAAAGATTGACGCTACGTTTATGACATGTTAAAGGCACCTTCCTGAAAACTCTGGAAGGTGCCTTTTCTCAATACTTCTAACTAGTCCTGAACAATTGCTTCTACTGGACATTGATCAGCACAAGCGCCACAGTCAGTACAAGATGCATCGATAACATAGATATCGCCTTCAGTAATTGCGTCTACAGGACATTCGTCTATACACGAGCCACAAGCAATACATTCGTCTGTAATTTTATAAGCCATCTAAAAAACCCTCCTTTTAGCATTAACAACATCTTTATTATATCCTTTTTTGCAGTGAAATCAAGATGATTATTTGTCTTTTTTGACTTTTTCGAATTTTTTTACCTCAATTTCTTCTAAAAGATATTTTTTCACCTCAGTTTCGTCCTTATTGACCTGAATTTTGACGAAAACGGTTTCTTCCAGAATGCTTAACTTAAATACTTCACCCTCACCATCGGCTGTGATGACTCTTTGTCCCACTTTAGGCAGTTTTTTCGAAACCTCTTCATAAAACTCCTGTTCATAGGTCAGGCAGCATAAAAGCCGACCACAGATCCCTGAAATCTTAGTCGAATTAAGGGAAAGATTTTGTTCTTTGGCCATTTTAATGGAAACCGGCGTAAAATCACCCAGCCATTGGGCACAACAAGTGGTTCGTCCGCAAACGCCCAAACCTTTAAATAGTTTGGCCTCATCGCGAACCCCAATTTGTCTTAGCTCAATCCGCACCTTAAAGATCGAAGCCAGATCTTTGACCAATTCTCTAAAATCAACCCGACCTTCAGCGGTAAAATAAAAAATCGCCTTTTTCTGATCAAAGGTGTATTCAACATCGATGAGTTTCATTTCCAACTTGTGCTTTTTTGCCTTAGTAATAAAAATTGCTTTGGCATCTTGCTCGTTTTGTTTGAGTTTATTAAATTCGATGGTATCGGCTTCGGTCGCTTTACGGATGACCGGTTTTACTGGAGCCACCATTTCTTCTTCATCGACGACTCTGGCTGTTAAGGCAATTTCACCATACTCAATACCTCTGACAGTTTCCACAATAACCGGATCAAACTGTTCAAATGCTATATCCAGGGGATCAAAATAATATATTTTTCCCACTTTTTTAAATCGTACCCCGACGACTGATTTTCCCATTGGATTTATCCTTTCTGAATTTTCATTATCTTAATGAAACACTTCTCCCATTGTAACCTTGAATTTACATTATATTGTATCGTCGCCATCATTTCAAATAAAGTTTTAATAATTGCCTGATTTTTTTGATTGGTCAATAATTGCAGGTAGGCTCTGTGGGCGGGATTCGGCTCGCCATGATCAGCCAGGGGATGACCTTCTAGCAGCAGATTTAGCTCATAGAACCAGTGAATAAAAAACTCCAGGTTCTCCTGGCTGGTGACCTTATCCTTGGCTAAAAGCTCTGCCAACGTAAAGACCTTAATTTCATTCCCTTTTAACAGGCCGTAAAGCTCTCTGAGATAAGCGGTCCTTTCTTTCTGGATCTCGCTGTTACTAAGCAGATACAAGGCCATTCCCGGCGATCCACCAGCCGCCATTACGGCCTCTGAGACCAATCCTTGCTCAAACTCAGTTTCTTTTAAAATAATTTTCTCGATATCCAAAATGCGCAGCGGCTGAAAATGATAGCTCTGACAGCGCGATCGGATCGTCGGTAAAATGGCTTGGTAATGACTGGTGATGAGGATAAAGATATTATAGCTAAGCGGCTCTTCCAACGACTTTAACAGGCTGTTCTGAGCCTCTGGGGTCATTCTTTCGGCTCCATCAATGATATTAATCCGCCAATTTCCCGAATAGGGTTTAACCGACAGCTGACTGATCATTTCGCGCACCTGACTGATTTTAATGCTGGTTTCTCCGGCTTTGGGAGCGACAATTCTGACATCTGGATAGTTTTCATGATCAATCTGGATGCAAACGGGACAATGGCCACAGCCTTTGTCGATCTGATCCTGACATAAGAGCGCTTTAGCAAATTCCCGGGCAGTTTTCATTTTCCCGAGACCATCAATTCCTGAAAAAAGGTAAGCATGGCTTACCTCATTGAACCTTATTTCTTTTTCCAGGTGACTTGTGATGGTTTGATGACCCTGTATCTTTTCAAACATATTTCACCTCTCACAAACGTCAATTAGTGGGGTTTTTTCTTTTTTTCATCACGGTTATCCCCATCATCTGTATTCAGTCCCATTTCCTCATCGAGTTCAGCACTGAATTCTTCATAATCCAGCAGTTTGGCAGCCTCTTCGAAATCGCTATCTTTAACATAGACTTCAATATGAGCCGGTGTAAAATTTCCCATAAAGATGCTGCGAATCGGTCCACCAAAGCCTTTTTCTTTCGTAATTACCGGTATTCCATTGGCACTTAGATAATTCTTAAGCAGGATAAAATCCATATCTGAGTCGGCCATGGTTAAATAGGTATATTGATCTTCAATCATTTGATTTACACTCCTTTATGCATTCCCAGATTTCCTCATGGATGCTTTTGATACTTCGCAACTGCTTATCTTGAACACAATTGATTTCCGTCCATCCGTATTCCGCTACCAGCGCCAAGGCACTGTGGTAAGAATCGCTGAGATGTGCCGGGCTATTTTCATGAATGTCTTTTTCCTGTTTGCCAGTTATTTTATTGTTCCGGTTTTTGATCAGCTGCTGGTTAATCTCCGGGGGAATGTTAAGAAAAAAAACCCGATCCGGAATCGGCAGACCATAGAGATTAAATTCAAAATCCCACAGCCAGGAAAGAAACCGTTGCCGTTCTTTAGGATCCTTTATTTTTCCCGCCTGATGAACCATATTAGAGGTGGTATAACGGTCTACCAGCACCAGCCCACCCTGCTTCAAAAAGTCCTCGTAATCTTCCTTATAGGAGGCATAACGGTCGGCTGCGTAAAAGGTGGACGCGATATAGGGGCTGATGCTCTCAGGTTCCTTCCCGAAAGCCCCTTCCAAGTATAATTTTACCATGGCTGAGGATTTTTTGTCATAGCGCGGGTAAGAAATTTTCATAACTTTTTCCCCGTCTTTCACCAGCCGGTCATAGAGTAGCTCGGTTTGGGTCTGTTTCCCACTACCATCCACTCCTTCGATGACGATCAGTTGTCCCTGATGATTCTTTTTCATGATTACCGGCTCCTTTTTTATGATCGTTACTGTTCTGTTTACATCGATCCCCACTACCGCGACCTGTTGATCCAGCAGATCGCTTAAATAAACTGCCATTTCCGGGCTGATTCGACTGCCGGGGAGTAGCACCGGTATCCCGGGGGGATAGGGGATAATAAAATCACCGACTAGCTGACCCACAGCCAACTCCAGCACCATCTTGCTCCGCTGTTTAGTATTAAGGGCTTCCCAAAGCGGTACTTCACTTTTTAAGGCCGTGCTGAAATCAACACTTTCACGCAGACTAGCTAGAGCCTTTTTTTCTTTTTCTTCTGCTAATTCCTGCCTGATGGTTTTATTTATATCACAGATAGCTTGGGTTATTCTTGTTAAATCATCCCCGGTCGTACCCATCCCGGTCATCGCCAGGACGTGGTTAGCTCCGGACATTTCGCATTGGATTCCGTATTTTGCTGATAGCCGGTCTGCTAACTCGGTTCCGGTGATGCCCCGGGTCACAAAAAGCCACTTGCTGCGATCATAATCATTGACCAGGTCATTGCCATCATATAGGATAATCGGCTCCTGATCGTTCTGATGCTGGCAGAAATCACGATGTGCAGCGACAATGGTATTAAAAATAATTTCACCCTCTTCATAGGCGTCGTCGACGGCCTCTTCCACCGAGATCATCAGCGGATAGCTGGGTGATGAGCTTTGCAGCAGGCTGAGATAGGCTTTAATTTTTTGCCGATCGACTCGGTTGCCCTGAAAATGAATCAGCGAGCTTTGGGTCAGCGAACCCAGTATTTTATGGGTGCTCTGAATCACCACATCGGCTCCGGCTGACAAGGCATCGATCGGCAGCTTGTCACTAAAGGCCAGATGGGCGCCATGGGCTTCATCGACAATTAAGAATTTCCCCTGCGCATGAAGGATTTCGGCTATTTTTTTGATTTCGCTGGTCGTACCGTAGTAGCTGGGGTTAGTCAGAATCATCCCCCCGATTTCGGGATTTTCAGCCAGCGCCTGATTGACCGATGCGACACTGATCGATTTGGCAAAGCCTATTTTTGACTCAACTTCTGGCGTAATAAAAACTGCTTCCAGGCGCCCCAGAGCCAGCGCGCCAAAGACCGCCCGATGACAGTTAATCGGCACCAGCAGCGGCGCTCCCGGGGAACAGCTGCCCAGGACAGCACTGTGAATGCCAGTAGTAGTGCCATTAACTAAAATCGCAGCTTCTTCGCTTTGGTAAATCGCAGCCAGTTTTTTTTGAGCCTGGTCAATGATCCCTTGGGCGTCATGCAGGTTATCGACACCGGGTATTTCGGTGATATCGTAGTCATATAAGGCAAAGGCTTGGCCCCGACCCTTATGTCCCGGCATATGAAATCGATACCGATTTTGGCTGTTAATTTTATCCAGTTGTTTTTTTATGATACTCTTTTTTAGATCCATCTTTTTCATCTTATTCATGCCTTTATTCTAACACAACCGCTTGCTTTTAAAATCAGAAATTTTACTTTTATCCTTTTAACTTGATGAAAATTATTATATAATGTTTGCGCAAATATATTTATGAGGTGAAGATAAAAATGTCCAGTGAAAAAGTTATTACGATCAATATGGAAAATTTTGAAACCGAAATTTTATCATATAATGGTGCTGTCATGGTGGATTTTTGGGCAGAATGGTGTGGCCCTTGTAAAGCGCTTTCCCCGACAATCGATGAAATTTCTCAGGAGCTTGGCGCTGATATGAAAGTTTGTAAAATCAATGTCGATGAAAACCAGACCTTAGCTCAACAGTTCCGGGTCATGAGCATTCCCACCGTGGTTTTTTTTAAAGATGGTGAGGCCGTCAACCGATTTGTCGGTGTTCGTGAAAAAAATGAATATCTCGATACGATGAAGAGCCTTTAATCCGGCACTTTTAAAAAGTCTAAACAGAATGATGTCATCCTGTTTAGACTTTTTTATTTGACCATATAAGTATGTCGGCAAGGGTCTAGACCACCTGATCATCACGGATCGCCCTTGTTAAACTATTTCTCCAACTTAGATTAATCTATTTTGAGCGCTAATTATGAAACTTTTCCGCCGGAAGCAATGCCATCGACGGTGACCAGGGACAATTTTTTGCCTTTGGTGGCGGCCAGAATCATCCCGTTGGATTCCAGCCCCCGGAGGTTGACCGGTTTTAGGTTGGCAACCAGAATGACGGTTTTTCCGATTAGCTCTTCCGCTTTATAATATTTAGCAATCCCGGATACCACCTGACGCTTTTCCTGACCGACCAGCAGTTGTAAGACCAGCAGGCGATCAGCATCGGGATGGGGTTCACAGGCGACTATTTCAGCCACCCGCAATTGCACCTTGGCAAAGTCGTCAATCGTGATCAGGCCTTCCGGTAATTCCTCATGAGCTTCGGCATTATTTTCTTTTTTTGCTTTTGGGGCTTCTTTGACCGGCTTTTCTGCCTTCTTCTCCAGCTCAATCCGTGGGAACAGGGCATCACAGCGTTCAATCTTGAGACCTTCGGGATAGCCACCAAAATGCTTTATGCTATCCCAAGTTAAACAATCTTCCGGACATTTTAACTGCTCGCCGATTTTTCTGGCGGTTTCTGGCATTGCCGCAGAAATCAGCACGGTGACAATCCGTAGCGACTCGGTCAGGTTATACATCACCTGTGCCAGTCGAGCCTGTTTTTCTGGGGTTTTCCCTAATACCCAGGGTTGGGTTTCATCAATATATTTATTGGAACGGGAAACCAGTTTCCAGGTTTCTTCCAGTGCCCGGCTAAAATCCAGCTTGTCCATGTAGTCGCTGACGATCGCGGGGGTTTTTTCGGCCAGTTCAATCAGTTCACGGTCGATTTCTTCCGTTTCCCGTTCTTTGGGAATCACCCCACCAAAGTACTTATCCGTCATCGCCAGGGTGCGGCTTAGCAGGTTGCCCAGGTCATTGGCCAGGTCTGAATTGATATGGCTAACTAGCAGGTCTTCATTATAAACGCCATCAGAACCATAGCTCATTTCCCGAAGCACATGGTAGCGCAGGGCATCGACGCCGTACTTTTTTACGAGTACCACCGGATCGACAACGTTACCGACCGATTTAGACATTTTGCCACCTTTTAGGAGGATCCAGCCGTGGCCATAAACCTGTTTGGGCAGTGGTAATTTTAAGGCCATCAGGATAATCGGCCAGTAAATGGTATGGAAACGGATGATATCTTTGCCGACCAGATGGACATCGGCCGGCCAGTATTTTTCCATCAGGTCGGGCTTGTCATTAAGGTAGCCCAGCGCTGAAATATAGTTGGGCAGGGCGTCAATCCACACATAAACGACATGTCCGGGGTCAAAATCCACCGGTACCCCCCAGCTAAAAGAGGTTCGGGAGACGCATAAATCGTGGAGACCGGGCTTGATAAAATTATTGATCATTTCATTTTTTCGCGATTCGGGCTGAATAAAATGAGGATTGTCTTCAATGTGTTTCATCAGGTCATCGGCATATTTGGACATTTTAAAGAAGTAGGCTTCTTCCGCGGCTTTTTCCACTGGTCGGCCACAGTCAGGACAGTTCCCTTCAACTAACTGGCTTTCGGTCCAGAAAGATTCGCAAGGTGTACAGTACCAACCTTCATAGTTGGACTTATAAATATCGCCCTGATCATAGAGCTTTTTAAAAATCCGTTGGATCGTCTTTTCATGCTCCGGATCGGTGGTCCTAATAAACTGATCGTAGCTGATGTTCATCGTCTCCCAGAGATTTTTAATCCCGGTGACAATCCCATCGACATAGGCTTGAGGAGCGATCCCAGTGGCTTCGGCGACCTTTTCAATCTTCTGACCATGTTCGTCAGTGCCGGTTAAAAAATAAGTATCATAACCTTGCAGTTTTTTAAACCGGGTAATCGTATCTGCCGCCACGGTGGTGTAGGTATGGCCGATATGGAGGTTTCCACTGGGATAATAAATGGGGGTGCTAATATAAAATGTTTTTTCTGACATAAGTTCTCCTTTTATTGATTCTTCCGTATTTGATGGCTTAATCCACAAAAAACCCCCCGTCCAGTTAAGGGCGAAGGGCTCGCGTTACCACCTTAGTTCGCACTATTCTCACAAATAATGCCTTCATAAGTTATCTAAACTTTCAGTTTTATCGCGTCAAGCGGTCCAGGCTAAAACATTCACCCAAACTTACTCCGAGGCCATCTTCAATGCTTTTTCTGTCACCGGCTTTCACCATCCCGGCTCTCTCTTCACAGTGCCCACACCTACTCTTCTCTTCATCGTAATTTTTTATTACTTTTTTAATTGCTATCCCTATTATACTTTAATTCCAGATTTTTTCAAGGGATTTATCGTTTAACCGCATTATAAACATCCCGCCTGGAAATATTCCGGTCTTTGGCCACGGCTTTCATGGCTTCTTTTTCCGGCAGACCCGTATTGAGATAATATTCCAGATGTTCTTCGAGACTCAGGCTTTCCAGTTCCAGCCCGGCGGCGGCGTTGCCTTCGTCGGCGGTCCGGCCTTCAATACAGAGCACATACTCGCCGCGGGGGTTATGTTCCTGATAATAGTGACGATGTTCCCCAATGGTGCCATATCGGGTTTCTTCATAACGTTTGGTTATTTCTCTTGAAATACTCATTTGCCGATGTCCCAAGCCATGCTGATCAAGAATTTCCAGAGTTTTTGGCAGCCGATGCGGCGATTCGTATAGCACCACCGTAAACTCTGACGCTTCGATTCGTTTGACCCCTTCTTTAACCGCCTTGTTTTCTTTGCCTAAAAAGCCCAGAAACAAAAAGGAGCGGGTATCGAGTCCGGACAGCACCAGGCCGCAGAGGCCGGCGTTAGGCCCGGGGATCACTTCCAGAGCAATCTCATTTTCAACACAGCTTTTTACCAGCACCGATCCCGGATCGGAAATCAGCGGCATCCCGGCATCAGAGATCAGGGCGATATTCTGACCCTGTTTGAGCAGTTCAATCAGTCCTTCGCTGGACTGCTGTTCGTTATGCTGATGATAGGCGACCATCTTTTTAGAAATCTCAAAATGGTTGAGCAGCTTAATCGAATGTCTGGTGTCTTCAGCAGCGATCAGATCAACCTCTTGTAAGACCCGTAATCCCCGAATGCTGATATCATCGAGATTCCCGATTGGGGTACCAACAATATATAGTTTCCCTGACATCTATTCGTTATACAGGTTTCTGGCGACATACACGCCATTGGCGGATGCCTGCATCAAACCTCTAGTTACGCCGGCGCCGTCACCTAACACATAGAGATTCTTAATGCTGGACTGGAAGTTTTTATCAACCGTAACCTTATTGGAATAAAACTTGACCTCGACCCCATAAAGCAGGGTTTCATCGCTAGCCAGACCAGGCGAAACATGATCAAGAGCCTGTATCATTTCAACAATATCCTTCATAATCCGGTAGGGTAATACTAAACAAAGATCGCCGGGAACCGCATCGATTAAGGTCGGTCTAATATTATTTCGCATCAGTCGTTCGTGAGTAGTGCGTCGGCCTCTTAAAAAATCGCCATAACGCTGAACCATGATCTTATTACCGGTCAACATGTTTCCTAACCCGGCAATGTGCTTGCCATAGGCGACCGCTTCCTTAAAGGGCTCCGTGAAGCTTTTGGAAACCAGCAGCGCAAAATTGGTATTGTTGGTTTTTAGCTTATCGGATTTATAACTGTGGCCATTGACCACCGCTAATTGGTTATCGTAATATTCAGTCGAAACGACGCCGCCGGGGTTTGAACAAAAAGTCCTCACGCTGTCATCAAAGGTGGGGGTATAATAAACCAGTTTACCCTCGTAAAGGGCATCATTGATTTCCTGCATAACCTCGTTTCGGGTTTCTAACCGAACCCCGATATCGATTTTCCCGACCTTGGTTTCAACCTTGTAGGCTTCGCACATGGACGTAAACCATTCGGAGCCATCTCGACCGACAGCCACTAGCACCTTATCAGCCATATAGGTTTCACCCTTGGCCACCACGCCGACAACCACCTTATCTTCGACCACCAAACTTTGCACCGGGGTTCGAAATTTAATATCAATCCCCAGATCGTCAATTAGGTAGTTTTGAATCCGTTGGTAAATGGTATAGCCCACCTCGGTACCCATATGACGGACCGGACATTCAATGAGTTTTAAATTGCTCTGAATCGCCTTAGTGCGGATATCCCGAATCTTATCGGGATTATCCAGTCCATGAACCCGTTTGTCGGCGCCAAAGTCAATATACAGATCATCAACATATTTAATCAGATCGACGGTAGCATTATAGCCGATATATTCTGGCAATTCGCCACCGACATCGGGTGAAAGCGACAGCTTACCATCAGAATAAGCTCCGGCTCCGGCAAAACCGGTAGTAATATTGCAGGGCTGACAGCCAATGCAAACATTTGTTTGACGCTTGGGACAAATCCGTTTTTCGATCGAATTGCCCTTTTCCAGCATCAATATCTTAATTTCTTTGTTTTTTTTAGCCAGTTCCATGGCTGCAAAAATACCGCCTGGTCCAGCTCCGATGATTATCACATCATATTTCATGTTGTTCTTCCTTTATGCAAACGCATCCGAGCCGTAGTCATCATTATAACCCACCGCCAGATCGTTGAATTTTGTATATTCGGGTATCCATGCCAAACGAATGGTCCCGGTTGGTCCGTTACGTTGCTTGGCAATGATTAATTCCGATAAATTTTTTAATTCCGGGTTTTGATCGTAATAAAATTCACGATACAAGAGCATGATCACATCGGCATCCTGCTCAATCGAACCGGATTCACGTAAATCCGACATCACCGGATGATGATCAGCCCTTGCATCGGGAGCCCGGCTGAGCTGGGACAAAGCGATCACCGGGGCTTCCATTTCCCTGGCCAGGGCTTTAAGGCCACGGGACATCTCGGAAATTTCATTTTGCCGGTTTTCGCTACGGCTACCACCGCTCATCAGCTGCAGATAATCAATCACAATCAGATCGAGCGCTTTTTCGGTTTTTAGCCGCCGACATTTAGAGCGGACTTCAGAAACGGTGATTCCCGGGGTATCGTCAATAAATATTTTGGCTCCGTAGAGGGTATTATAACCAACTACCATCCGCTCCCAGTCTTCCTTGCTGAGGTTACCGGTACGGACATTGTTGCTGTCTACTAAGGAGGCTGCACAGAGCATCCGCTGAACCAGCTGTTCTTTAGACATTTCGAGGCTAAAAATCGCCACCGAACGGTTATCTTTGATGGCGGCATTTTGAGCAATATTCAAGGCAAAGGCAGTTTTCCCCATCGACGGCCTGGCAGCGACAATAATCAGATCGGAGGGCTGCAAGCCAGAGGTAATATGATTAAGTTCGGTAAAGCCAGTTTCGATACCGGTGAGCTTGCCTTTTTTGCTTTCGATGGCTTCAATTTGAGCCAGGGTAGTGCTGAGGGTCTCTTGAATACTCTGAAAATCGCCGGTTCGCCGTCCCTGGGAAACCTTGAAGATTTCCTGTTCGGCTCGGTCAATCACATCCCCAATATTGTCATACTGACCATAGCTGTCTTCGAGAATCTGGGTTGCGGTGTGGATGAGATTTCGAATCACGGCTTTCTCATGAACGATCTGGCAGTATTCCAGGTAATTGCGATTAATCGGCACCATCTCAATCAGCTCACTGAGGTAGCCAATCCCCCCGATTTTTTCCAGTACCCCGCGATTCCTGAGCGAATTGACTAGGGTCACGGTATCGATCGGTTTTCTTTCATTGTGCAGATCTAGCATCGCTTCATAGATTTCTTTATGGGCTCCCCGATAAAAATCATGAGGCGATAACAGCTCTTCAGCCCGGGCAATATTTGACTCATCCATTAGAATGGCGCCTAAAACAGACTGCTCCGCTTCTAAATTATGGGGCGGGACTTTGGGATTCATCACCACTTAGTCTCCTAGGCCTCGCCTTTGATGATCACGGTCAGTTTTCCAATCACACCCTGATAGGTTTTAATTTTAACCTCAGCCCGACCCACATTTCGTAGCGGCATCTCCAGTTCAACCTTCCGTTTATCGACCTTAATGTCTTTTTGTTTTTCCAGCGCTTCGGTGATATCTTTACTGGTAACCGATCCAAACAGCTTGCCGTCTTCGCCAGCCCGTTCAGTAATGGTAATTTCGGTTTGATCAATTGTTTTCGCCAATTCGACGGCCGCCTGTCGTTCTGTTTCGACTTTATTGGCTTCTTCAGCCTTGGTTTTTTCGGCCATGGCAATATTTTCTTTATTACCAATCACACCCTTACCGGTTTTAATCAGGAAGTTTCGGCCGTAACCATCTTTCACTTCAACAATTTCACCTTTATTTCCAACATTTTTTACGTTTTCTAATAATACTACTTTCATGATCCATTCTCCTTCTTATATTCTTTAATGGCGGTGAGCAACAGTTCTTTTCCGGTTTCAAGATTATTTTCGCCAGGAAATTGCGCTCCGGCAATGGCCAAATGCCCGCCTCCGCCTAGTGTTTCCAGGATTACCTGAACATTGACTTCACCCATCGATCGGGCACTGATGGCCAGACCTTCTTCATTTTTGAGAATAATAAAGGAGGCCACAATCCCTTTAATATTCAGCAGTTCATCGGCTGCCTGAGCCGCAATAACTTTACCATAATCGGTATTGTTTTCAAAGGTTGAGATGGCAATGTTGTCAAAATATATTTTAGCGTTCTTGACTGCATCGGATTTGGCCGTATAGGTATTAAGATCATCCTGCAAAAGAATTTTGCTGACCAAAGTGTCTGCACCTTTTCGTTTTAAGTAAGAGGCCGCTTCAAAGGTGCGCACTCCGGTTTTCAGGGTAAACATTTTGGTGTCCATGCAGATCCCCGCCATCAAGGCATTAGCTTCGATCACTGTCAGATGGTTTTTCTCATCAAAATACTGGAGCAGTTCGGTGACCAGTTCACAGGTCGACGAGGCATAGGTTTCGGTGTAGGTCAGCAGGGTTTCCTTAATGGCCTTTCCGGAACGCCGATGGTGATCGATCACCACAATTTTAGGAATTTGCTCTGCCAGATCTGGCATTTCCAGATAATTCACCGTTTGGGTGTCGACAATAATGAGCAGGGTATTCTTTGTGGCATAGGTTTCAGCTTCTTTAGGGGTGATAAAGGCATCCTGATAAGCCTCATTCTCCAGTAAGTAGTCAAACAGTGATTTGATCGAGTAATTGATTTCGCGGATGACGATCTTCCCTTCCTTACCCAATGATCGGCAGGCTCCCAACAAACCTACCGCCGAGCCGAGGCAATCCATATCGGGGTTCTGATGACCCATCAGTAAAACGTGGTCTGCTTCTTTAATCAGCTCTTTCAGACCATGAGCCTTAACCCGAGCCTTGACTTTCGTCCTTTTTTCGGTGGCTTCGGTTTTTCCGCCGTAGAAGGACATTTTTTCATCTTGTCGAACCACCGCTTGATCACCGCCCCGAGCCAGGGCAATATCTAGCGCTGACCGGGATAGTTCCTGAGATTCAATAATCCCCAGAATACTCTCTGAGATACCAATCCCAATACTGAGGGTTATCGGAATTTTTTCATCATTTTCTATTTCCCGGATGTCATCGAGTATTTTAAAGTTTTCTTTTTGCAGCGCACAGATTTTCCCGCGCTCAAAAATCATTAAGTAGCGATCACTTTCGTACTTAATCATGGCACTGCCCAGCTGTTTGGCCCATTCGTTTAGTTTAAGATCAACCTGTCCCAAAATCGCTGAGCGTTTATGGCTGGGAATCTGTTCGATGATATCATCATAATTATCGATGACGATATAACAAAATAGTGGCGAATTTTTTCGATACAGCTGCCGTTGTTTACTTTGTTCGGTGATATCAAAGAAATGCAGCAACTCAAAACTGTGAACCTTATCCGAAAAGGCATTGGTAACTACTCCATAATCGCGCTCTTCGTAATGAAAGGTAAATTCATCGGCCTTAACCGCTTCAGCCAGATTAAAATCCAACTCGTTGATGATACATTTTTTAAATAAGCCCTCTTTTTCTTTCTTAAAGGCTTTTCCAAAGGCCTGGTTATACCAATAAATTATCCCCTCATTGTCGACGATGGCCATCGCGATGGGCATTTCATACATGCGTTCCTGATTGATCTTATCCAGATCACTGTATATTTCGTCGATCGCCTTATCGATTTTAATCTCATCAATAGTGGTATTTCTAGTGTAGTAAATAATCAGGATCACAAAGATCAATACTCCGGCAATTCCCCAGAAGATATTATAAAAACCAAGAACAATCGAAACAATCAACTGTGCCGCGATGGCAAACCGTACAAGATCTTTTTTTGATTCTTTCATTTTATCTGAGACTCCCTTCGAAAAATCCGGCGAATTCCGATGTAAGTTTCAGCTACCCCCAAAATAGTTACGATTGAGCTGAGTAAAAAGCTCAGCACAACGACTAACACTTTTAATCCTTTATTTGTTATCTTTTTATAGTCCATGTAATTAAACATCAGTGACAAGCCCATCACGAAGAAAATAATATTGACAAAATTCATCACAGTCACCATGTAAATCTGAGGTATGCTGGAGAGCTGGAACATCCTGACAATAAAATCACCGAGTAACAATACCATTAAAAAATACTTTAGAGTTCCCGGCATTTCCCATTGGCTCAAAGGGGTAAAAGTTTTAATCGGATAACCGATTCGTGTTAGAATCATGTCTGAAACCACCACATTGATCATCCCAAAAATAACCGGCATTAAAAGAAAGGCACTGGGCAATGCCAGCTTCATCATTTCGACATTCTTTGCCATCGCTTCACTGGCGATTGTCAATTGTTCGGCATCCATGATATTAGCGGTTTGATAAAATGTCATCACCTCACTGGTGCTCTGCTCCAGGGTCTGAAACAGCAGGCTGGTAAAACCAATTCCCATCACAAACTCATAACTGGCAACCACGGCGATCAAAAGAATCGAGAAACCAAGAATTCCGATAAAGGCTTTCTTAACCGGTGATAAATCCCGGTTATATGCAAACCCCAAACTGCATCCGACTAAGAGCATCAGCGCCCCAAAAGAAATCGCATTCAGGGGTCCTAGAAACAGACCGATCAGAACGGTGGCGGCAATACTGGAAAGGATACTTACCTTCAATCCCTGGCGCTTTCCCAGAACGACCATTGGTACCGGTATAAAAAATACCAACAGTACAAAAAAGGGCAGATAATAACTGACTAAAGTAAGAATTACTCCCAGTGCACAAAACATCGCACCTTCTGTTATTCCACGTGTTTTCATTGTTCCTCCAAATTGGCAACTCAAGTGTTCCCATACGCAGTTTATTTATGCGTAAAAAGTTACCAAACCATTATATCACAATAAAAGAAAATGCCCATTATTTTTGTGTGCGTTTATTATGAAATTCTCAGGAAACGGTTCTGATAATTCCCGTGTTTGGGCTATCAGCTAATCGATTCTCTCAGAAAAACGATGAACCTATCAACACGCCTTTTATCGATCACATACAAAAAGCTGCTCGCTTCAGGTTCTTCCTGAAACAAACAGCTTTATAAAATTTAGTTATTTGAGCTATATGGTAAAAGGGCAACGTTTCGCGCACGTTTAATCGCTTCAGTTACCTTTCTTTGATGTTTAGCACAAGTACCAGTGGCTCGTCTTG